>JAHWJO010000261.1 GCA_019348365.1 Armatimonadota bacterium
CTCCACTCCTCCCCACCGAGGGGAAGGGCGGTGAGACCCCAGAAGGAATGTTGCAGGCGCAGCCGGGGCGGGCGGTCGCTCCCGTCGTTGAATCGGTGAGTGAAGGCGGGCATGATCGGCTCCTTATCTTCCGCAGAGTGGCGAATGGCGTACGCAGAGAGTTAGCGGAGACCGGCGTATGTTCCTTCCCCGGCTCGCGAAAGGAAAGGAGGACCCGACTGTAAAGCCCGGCTTACTGGCAGGTGGGGAAGGGGATACCCTGCGTGACGTTTTTCAGGATGGTAACGGCGTCTTCTACCTGCACTGCGCCGTCGCAGTTGACATCCTGCGCCTGGAGGAGGCAGCCGGTGGGGGCGGGAGACAGGTTCACGACCGTTCGGAGGATCGCGACGGCATCCGTCACGTTGAACTGCATGTCCTGGTTCGCATCTCCCCGGATCGTGCCGATACAGAGCGGGCCGGGATAGAGAGCGCGCGCCCCTTCGATGTCCGTATCGAAGAGCACTCGCTTCATAGAACCCTGGGCGATGGTCGATTTCATGACGCTCGTCAGCACGTCCTCGTGCCCGAACCCGATCGCATGGCCCGCCTCATGCACCGCCACGCTCTGAAGATCGAAGGAGTTCCGGTTGCCGTCGGTCGCGAATCGCTTCGTCCCGTTGAACTCCATGTCGAATTCCGTGATTTGACCATCGGAGAGAGTCCAGGTGGTGGTCACGGCGAGCGTCTCGCTGGAGAGCCCCGCCCCGGCGCTGTTCCAGTAGATGACGTTTCTTCGGTCGTGCTGATCGGTCTGG
This sequence comes from Armatimonadota bacterium, assembly GCA_019348365.1. Classification (GTDB taxonomy): domain Bacteria; phylum Armatimonadota; class DTGP01; order DTGP01; family JAHWJO01; genus JAHWJO01. Next base: position 798 of record JAHWJO010000261.1, read on the forward strand.
GTGGAGGCCCCCAGGAAAGCGAAGCCGATGTTCGTGCCGGAAATGCCACTCCAGCTTCGGGCAGCGGCCTGGATCGTTTCGGAAAAGCCCGGCGGGGCGCCGGAAGGGTTGACGTAATACCCCACCAGGCTGATCGGCTGCTTCATCGGGGTGTTGTTCCAGTTGATGCTGTTCTTCCAAGCAAAGCAGGTGCCGCTGAGGAGGGTCCCACATAAAACGACGAGGGCCAGAGGTTTCGGACGGTACATGTTCATGGGGGTAGAGGTTTCCAGGGTATAAGTGAGACGGGGCTAACGTGCAAGATTTGGGAGGAAAGTTCTCCTCTTATCCGGTCGAGGGTGACACTCACCCACTCCGGGCGCGTAATTGCTTGATGCGGGTGGTGAACTGTTGCAGGGTCGTCGGGCGGGCGGAGACGGAGAGGGAGCGGACGGATCCCGGCGCGAGCAGGTTCACCGGCCGCCGCCGGCTGTTCAGAACGACTTCCTGGCCCGCCGGGTCCTTTTCGATGATGTACTTGCCCTGGTCCCACCCAACGAGAGGGCAATAGAGGTTCGGCTTCTCGTACGCAAACAATGCCACTTTCTCCCCGACCTCGAACTGCGGCATCTCCCCGACCCGCATGGCGATCCCGCCGACTTTGCCCCCGAGGAACCGCCGGGTGACGGTCTTCGGCTGAGACTTCCCGGCGAGCCCTTCCAGCACCTGAAAGGTGACGGTGGTCCAGATCCGTTTTCGCTCCGGGTCCCAGGCGCTGGATCGGTGGAGGACCTTCCCGATGAAAACGGTGTCCGCTCGTCGGGTGATCTCCTCCAGCGTCAGATTTTCCACCGTGGTGGCTCGGGCGGGTGGAGCGGCCACCCCCATCAGCAAACCCAACACAGCAATGACGGCAATACGGCGATAGAAATTCACGTTTCTTCTCCCTCCGGATAAAGCGGGCCTCCCCAGGGAGAACGTCCCTCCCAAGGCCCCCTCCAATTAAACCATAAACGGATGAATTAGGGTGAAAAAATACGCCAGGGAAATCCGCTTCGCCGGTAATCAGGGATTCTCCATCAAAGGGTGTTTTGGACGTATTTTATTCCGCTGCTCTCCGGTGTGCAAAGGGGACAGGGGAGGGGAGGGCGTGAATCTTGGAGAAGGCGTCAGGCGAAGAGAAGGTCATTTCATTACGAGTGCCCGGCAGTTAAAACCGCGGCTACAAACGCACGAAGTCGGCCTACGCCGACTCCCCTGCTGCCCGATTCTGCGGCTTTGGGCCGGGGGGGGGAACCCGCGAAGGCGGGTTTCGTGCCCCTCCAGACGCGATTTTAATCGCCGGGCATACGTAATGAAATGACCCTGAGGCGAAGAGAGGGCATCCCGCATGGGCATGAAAAAACCCTCCTGCCCGGAAGCGGAGGAGGGTCAATGATGGTACCGAAGCCGTTCCGGCGCGCTTACCCGCCCGGCCCAATGACTTCCACCCGATATCCGATCGGGGTCATGCGGTACAGTTCATGCGCGTCCTTGCGGGTCATACGGTTGCAGCCGTGAGATGCGGGACCGCCCAGCTCGTCGTACAGGTTGGTGCTCGTCGCGTGAACGTAATGCCCGCTGTAATAGCGCATGGCCCAGCGCATGGGCACATCGTAGAGGGTGGACCAGTGGTTCGGGTCTTTCTCCAGCACCTGGAACACCCCCGCGTGATCGTGGGGCGCTTTCGGATGGCTGCCACGCGGCTTCCAATTGTAATTCTGGGACGAGGTCGTGAAATAGACACGCGTGATGTTCTTGTCCCGCTGCACGTAGAGGCGCTGCTTCACCCGGCGGGAGAGGTCGAGATAGATCCCGTCCGCCAGCCGGTTCGCCAGGACCTCCGGCCGGAAATCGTACGCTTTCGTGTCCGTCGCGACGACATGGCCCGAGGAATCGTACCCTTTGATCTTCACGGTAAATGTTTTCGCGTCGATCCAGGGCACTTTCCACTGTACGGACCCCCGTTCCGCCGGAACGGCTTCAGCGATGGCGATGCGGAAGTCCCCGCGTGATTTATTGCCCATGGGGGTACGGTCCCCATAAGCCAGAACGCTGACGCTCTGCAAGCCGTTGGAATTCCATTCCACGTCATAGGTATGATCTTCCGTCATGCCGACACGGTGGGGGCCGGTCAGGGCGACGGATTGCGCCCGGAGGTCGGGGCTACTTGAGAACAGCACGGCGCTGCCGATGATGATCGTCCATAGAGATAGCTTCATCTCGGTCCTTCCTGAAGGGTAAGCGAAATATAATGAGGCTGGGTTCCACCTGGCAGCCGATTTTTGTGTCAGCCACTCGAACTGCCGCATCAATTTCATACCCGAACAGGACGGCATCACACGTTACAGAGGCTACCTTGCTAGGGAGGATAGGGGTAACTGGGTGGGGCGGGGGAACTCAAGGGGGAGGGCGAATCGGAATGAAGCAAGTTTAGGAATCTATTCTAAAGTTATACCCTCTTCCGTAAGTTCCGCAGATTTCATCTTCCCGATCTCCCCCACGCGGCCCAGGGCGAAACGCAGAGTCAGGATTCCCAGGACTTCGTAGACCACCACCCCGGCCAGGACCAGCGCGTTGATCATGTCGGAGTACTGGGGGAAATAGCGATGGACGCCGGATGCGAGACCGATGGCGACCCCGGCCTGCGGCAGGAGCGCCAGTCCCATGTAATTCCGGACTTCCGCCGGCGATTTCGACCAGCGCGAACCCAGGACGCTCCCGACGTATTTCCCCACGGCGCGAAGGCTGATGTATCCGACTCCCACTATCCCCGCCGTCCAGAGCGTCATCAGCTCCAGTTCCGCCCCGGCCAGCACGAAGAAGGCGATGTAGACGGGCGGGTCGGTGTGCTTGATGGCGTTGATCAGCCCCAGGCTGCGCGGGGAGACGTTCGCCACGGCGGTCCCCAGGGCCAGGTTGCACAGGAGCGGGGAGAGGCCCAGCAGCCGCGCGCCCCCGACGACCAGCAGGATGGCGGTCAGAGTCATGGCGAACAGCTCGCTGGGGTTGTCTTCGTGCTGGGTGAGATAGCCGAGGATCAGGCCGAGCAGCGCACCCGCGATCAGAGAGCCGGCGATCTGATAGGTGAGGGTCCCGGCGGCGGCGAGCACCGAGGTGTCGCCGCCGGTGAAGGAGAGGCCGAGCGCGACGACGATTCGGAAGAGGATCAGGGTCAGGATGTCGTTGAGGGCCACCACGACGAGGAGCAGCCGGGTGAACGGCCCGTCGGCGTTGTACTCCTGCACAACGACGAAGGTGGTGGGGGCCGCCGCCGCGACCGCGAGCGACCCCAGCAGCATCGCCGGAATGAGGGCCACCCCCAGGAGGAGCGTGCCCAGAAAGACCAGCAGGAAGACCGTGCCCGCCTGTACGACGGTGATCTGAAGCGCGGGCCGCCCGATGCCCTTCAGATTCTTGAAGTTGAGCTGCGCCCCGATGGTGAAGACGATGAGGCCGATGGCCGCATCGCTGATGACGGTGAGCGCGTGGAGCGAATCGGTGGTGAGGAATCCCGTGGCATGGGGGCTGATCGCCACGCCGACCATGATGTAGCCCAGGACTTCGGGCAGGCCGATCTTCATCGCGATCCGGCCCGCCAGCAGCCCGACCGTCAGGATGAGGGCGATGGACAGGACCGGGTGATGGTGAAGGTCGGGGAGGAGGGGAGTGAGATTCATAGAATGCAGGGCGACTGTCAGTCAGGGGGACCGGTTATTTCATCGCTGGAGCCCGCAAGCGCTCGGAGTCTGGCCCCCATAAGTGTAATACAAACCGGCAGCGGTTCGGCAAAGGCCCCCCGGCCCTTCGCATCCAGCGGTTGAGCGCAAAGGGTTCGCGCTCCAAAATGCGTAATGCCTCACGCTTTCAAAATAGCGAAGAGGAGATGGATCGGGGGGCGCGAAGCGGTTAAGGGCGGCAGTCTACGAGTTTCTTCCCCGAACCGGAGAGAAGTAAGCGTACTCTGCTGCACGTTACCCTGACCGAAGGATCGTAAGGAGAGACGAATGGCTGAAGGAACCTTGAAAGTCGGCGTGATCGGCCCCGGCGGCATGGGCCGGGAGCGCTGCCGCGAGTTCGCATCGACCGAGAACGTCGAGCTCGTCGCCGCCGCCGACAACAATGAGCAGACGCTCGGGCGCATGGGCGATTTCCTCGTTGAGAAGTGCCCCGGTTTCGTGAAGGAGAACGTCCGCACCTACGTGGGCGATCACGAATACAACGAAATGCTCCGGCAGGAAGACCTCGACATCATCGGGATCTTCTCCCCCCACTCGCTGCACGACGTTCACGCGAAAGACTCGATGCGCCACGGCTGCCACGTCGTGATCGAGAAGCCGATGGCGAACTACGTCGGGGATGCCATTGCGATGGCGCGGATGAGCGAGGGGACCGGAAAGCACCTGATGGTTCACTACCAGCGCCATTACGAGCCCCGGTACGTCGCGGCGCGGCGGGCGGTCCAGGACGGCATCCTGGGCGACATCCACGCCTTCGACGTATTCCTGGCGCAGCGGTGGCGCGGCGGCGGCTGGCGCGGCGACCCCCGGTTCTCCGGCGGCGGTCAGCCCAACGACTCCGGCTCTCACCTTCAGGATATGTTCCTCTGGATCACCGGCCTGCTGCCCCAGAGCGTCTCCGGCAAGACGAGCTTCAAGTTCGAGGAGGAGGACGGGACCGTCATCGGGCGGCCCATCGAGATCGATGCGGACGTGGACGTGACGATGGAGAACGGCGCGAAGGGCCACATCCAGATCCTCGGCAACACGAAGATCGGGTTCGACGAGCACGTCATCCTCGAAGGCAGCAAGGGGAAGATGTCGATCAAGGGCGGGAAGGTGACGTTCGAGCCGAACGACGGCGGCTCCTCCCGCGAGATCCCGGCGGAGCGCCCCGAAGGCTACCCGAAATCGAACATCGACAACCTCGTCGGGCTGATCCGGGGGACCTACGACAAGAACTATTGCTCCTCGATCAACGGCGTGCGAACCTCGTGGCTCACGAACTGCATCCTCGCCACCGGCCCGAACGGCGGGACCGTGGATGCCGACGAGGTGCTCCAGAAAGAAGGCTACTCCCGCGAGGATGTAAAAGACTTGATTCGGAGAAGCGAAGAACTCGGCTGGTATAGATACGGGGAGTCGCCCTCACCCCCCTCAGAAACTGAAAAGCCCCGGTTGCCACCAGTTCTCGCTCGCGCGCCAGTGGAGGCTGGGGCGGTCCCGTTTGCAGACCGAGAGACGCACGTTATTCGGGTCGCCATCCATGAGTCCCAGGGTGGCGGCCCGTTTGGCGAGGGTGGGGGTGTTGTTCCGGGCGCTGAGGTGCGCCAGCCAGACGCAGGCCGGGGCGTCGCCGACGCTCAGCTCCGCGAGGCCCTTGCCCGCCGCGTCGTTGGAGAGGTGGCCCCGGTCCCCCATGATGCGCTGCTTGAGGCGGTCGGGATAAGGGCCGGTCGAGAGCTTGTGGGGATCGTGATTGGATTCCAGGATGACGAGGCTGGCCCCGTTCATCTCCCGCTTCAGGTCGTTGCAGAGCCTGCCGGTGTCCGTGAGGTAGCAGATTCGCTGCGACCCGTACCGGAGTTGATACCCCACCGGGTCCGCCGCATCGTGGTGGACCGGGAAGGACCGGACCTCCAGCGCGCCCACGCAAAATTCCGCGCCCGTGGGGACCGCGCGGGCATCCGTCTCCGCGCTCTTCGCCAGGGCGGCGGCGAGGGTGGCCGCGTTGCCGTACACCGGAATTTTCAGCTTCCTCGCGAGGGGAGAAACGCCCACCGTGTGGTCGCTGTGCTCGTGGGTCAGGAGAATTCCCTGCAAGCGCGCGGGGTCCACCCCCACCTGTGTGATAAAATCAAGCAGGGTGACCGCGCTGAACCCTCCATCCAGCAGGATGAAGGAATCGCCCGCCTGAATCAGAAAAGAATTCCCGGAGCTGCCGCTTA
>JAHWJO010000018.1 GCA_019348365.1 Armatimonadota bacterium
AGGAGCGCCCCGAAGTCGTCGCGCTGCTGGGGCTGCGGAAGGGGCTCTACGCCAACCTCCGGCCCGCCGTCCTCTACCCCAGCCTCGTCGAGAACTCCGCGCTCCGTCCCGAAAACCTCCGAAACGGCGTGGACCTCCTCATCGTCCGCGAGCTGACCGGCGGCCTCTACTACGGCCAGCCCAAGGGCTGCACGAACGAGAATGGCGTCGAGGGCGCGGTGGACACGATGATCTACACCCGCCCGGAAGTCGAGCGGATCGCCCGCGTCGGGTTCGAGGCCGCCCGCAAGCGCAAGAAACGGCTCTGCTCGGTGGACAAGGCGAACATCCTCGCCTGCTCCCAGCTCTGGCGCGAGATCGTCATCGAAGTCGCCAAGGAGTACCCCGACGTGGAGCTGACCCACATGCTCGTGGACGCCGCCGCCATGCAGCTCATCAAGGACCCCGGCAGCTTCGATACGATGGTGATGGAGAACACCTTCGGCGACATCCTCTCCGACGAAGCCTCGATGATCGTCGGCTCGCTCGGCATGCTCCCCTCCGCCAGCCTCGGCGACGGTTCCCAGCCCGGCTTCTACGAGCCGATCCACGGCTCCGCCCCCGACATCGCGGGGCAGGGGATCGCCAATCCCATCGCCGCCATCCTCACCGCGAGCATGCTCCTGCGCTACTCGTTCGACCTGAACGACGAGGCGGACGCCATCGACGCGGCGGTCGTGACGGCGCTGGAGGACGGCCTCCGCACCGGCGACATCGCCCGCCCCGGCGAAGCGAGGGCCGGCACCCGCGAGATGGGCGAGGCGATCCGCGAGCGCATTGTGAAGTGAAAGGAGTACTGAAATGGCTGCAATCAATCCTCTCAGCACAGCGCGCGATACCTCCTTTTCAATTCCCACGGCAGAATCGAACGGGCTGACACCGGATCAATTCCTTGCCCTCTGCGGTGATGAAACCTATCTGGAACTGGTGCGGGGGGAGGTCGTTCAATTGGCGCCTGCAAACTTTTATCATGGCCGCAAGGCTTTGCGCGCGGGGAGATTGCTGGACGAGTTCGCGGAGGCGCATGACCTGGGGGTTGTCGTCGGTCAGGATACCGGGTTCATCCTGGAGCGAGATCCCTACTCCGTGCGTGCGCCGGATGTGGCATTCGTCTCCAAAGCGCGGCTTCCAGAGGATCTTCCGGAAAGATTCTTCCCCGGCGCGCCGGACCTGGCGGTGGAGATCCTCTCCCCCACCGACTCGCTCAAGGCTGCCGAGGCCAAAGCTATGATGTACCTCCGCGCCGGCGGGACGGTCGTCTGGATTCTGGACCCCAAGGACCGGTCGTGTCGCATCTACCGGCGCGATGAATCGGTCCGGGCGCTGGGGCCGGACGACGAAGCGGATGCCGAGCCGGTCCTGCCGGGGTTTCGATGCCCCGTCTCCCATCTTTTCGGCGGGTAAATATGCCGGGAAGATACGCCTGGAGCAGAGGGCAGGCTTCCCCCGTCTCTAGTCTTCCAGCACGACCGCCGTGCCGCTCGCGCTCACCATCAGCATGCTCCCCTCTGCGCCAATCGTCTCGTAATCGAGGTCCACGGCTACGACCGCGTTCCCCCCGAGCGCCCGCGCCTGGTCTTCCATCTCCCGCAGCGCGATCTCCTTCGCCGTCCGCAGCTCCTTCTCGTAGGCTCCTGACCGTCCCCCCACGATGTCCCGGACGCTGGCGAACAGGTCTTTGAACAGGTTCGCCCCCACGATGGCCTCCCCGCTGACCAGCCCCAGGTAGCGTGTGATTCGCTTCCCCTCGATGCTCGGCGTGGTGACAATCAGCATGATGCTCCCTCCCCCTTTACCGGATGATAAAAACAGGGCAGCTATAAAATCCACCCCGGACACAAAGAACACAAGTAAAACGCTCTGGAACCGCAGATGAACGCAGATCAAGCTCACCGCAGAAATGCGGAGACGCAGAGAAGACCCTGAATGCCCATACCCCCTGATCGCGTCACCTCTTCACCCACTCCCCCACTCACCCACTCACGGGGGGGGTTCTCCGCGCCTCTGCGTCTCTGCGGTGAAAGGGGCTCACACGAGGGAAGGTTCGCGGAGATTGCGCGCCGGCGGATGACCGTCCGTGGCGGGGATGCCCGCCGCCAGCGCCTCCACCGCGTCCACGAGCGCGTCCCCGGTGTTCTCCACCACACGCGTCGGGATGCCGGTCGCGTCGGTGAGGGCGCGCACCGGCACGTCGTCGAGGAACACGCCGTTGCGGAGGCACACGTCGGGGATCCAGACCTCATCGTAGGCGGACTGCGCGACCGCGTCCTTCAGGGTGTCCACGACGTCCTCGCCGGTCATCAGGCCCGCCACGGTGATCCGCTCCCCGAACTCCCGGTTCTCGACCGCGCGGAGATCGACGTGGAGGTTTTCGACCGCGTTCAGCCGTTCGACGGCGGGGGCCAGCGTCCGGCCCGCCAGCACGCCGGTGAGGATCAGGATGCGCTTCAGGGCGGGGAGCGCATCCGGGAGCCGCCGGGAGGCGTAGCGCCACCGGTGGAGGAACAGCCGCGCCATCCCGATGCCGTCTTCGAGCTGCGGGTACCCCTCGTAATAGTCATGGCCGGGGATCGGGCGGTTCGCCAGCAGGTAGAACTCGTCGGCGAGGAACGCGAACCGCGTGCCGAGCGTGTCGAGGAACCGCTCCTGATGGCGGTGGACCTGATCGAGGGTCTTCCGCGCCAGCTCCGGCGAGGTGGGGGTGAGCATCCGCTTTGCTTTCATGTGTCGCCCCACCGCCACCGGCACGATGGCGACGGACTGCGTGCCGGGGTACAGCGCGGCGAGATCGGCGAGGGTTTGATCCAGCACCTCACCGTCGTTGATGCCGGGGCAGAAGACGACCTGACAGTGGACCTGAATCCGCGCCCGGATGAGCCGCTTCAGGGGCGTGAGGATGTCCCCGCCGTCCGGGTTTTCCAAAAGGCGGATGCGGGCCTCGGGGACGGTGGCATGGACGCTGACGTAGAGGGGACTGAGGCGCTGCTCCTCGATCCGAAGCCAGTCCTCTTCTTTCAGATTCGTCAGGGTGATATAGTTGCCGTGGGTGAACGAGAGGCGGTAATCGTCGTCCTTGACGTAGAGCGAATGCCGCATGCCTTTGGGAAGCTGGTAGATGAAGCAGAACGGGCAGTTGTTGGAGCAGATCTTAATTCGGTCGAACAATTCGTTCTCGAATTCGACGCCGAGGGAGTCCTCCGTGGGTTTGAAGAGATCGACGGTGTGGCCGTTCTGCCGCTCGACGGTGATGACGGCGGGCTCGCCGGTAGTCTGGAAGCGGTAATCGAGGAGGTCGGAGACGGGCCGGCGGTTCACGGCGATGACGCGGTCGCCGGGGATGACGCTCGCCCGGTCGGCGATGCTGCCCGGCTCCACGGTCTCGATGACGCCCGCCGGGGCCTTCTTCCTGGGCCGTGCCTCGGCAGGACGTTCGGTGAGTTGTATGACGCTATCAGTAGGGTAAGGCATAATAAAAAATCTTTAGTGATGCAGTGAAATTTATTGTATAAGCAAGAGGAAGCAGCGTACAAAACAAGAGGACTCCACAAAGGAGTCCTCTTCATTATACACCGTCTACGCGCCAGGCGCGATCCTGCGGGAGAGGCGAGAGAGACGGCCTCCCGTAACCCCGTTACCGCGTTTGCGCCCAAGGGTGGACGATGGGAACTTCGACCCGTTCTTTGGGATTGCTGGGGCGGCTTGCGCCTCCCTTACAGTAGAACTTCGAGAGCGGGAAGAAGCGGGCGGAAGTATCCGCGAAGACGATGTTCGTCCCCTTATGTCGGGATTCCAGCCGGCTCCCACTGGGGTTCCCGTTGGCCCACTTGATCCGGTTCATGCCGCTGGGGAGCTGCACTTTATCCGGGGCGTAGTTATTGCCGGAGTGTTGTGCCCCGGCGCCGTCATCCCAATCATGGAAAAGACTGGCGCTGTAGCCGTCAGCGATCAGAGCGGTGGCGGAGGGGTTGGGGATGGTGGCGGAATTCGAGAAGTTGTCCTCATAGCGGTCGCTATAGAGGAGGTACTCGTTATAGCTGTAGTTGGCGGCGGGGAAGAGTTGTGGGTTCCAATTGTCAGGTCGCTCGTGGGGTGAGCTGGGGCAGCGGAAGACCTGCCAGCTTTTCAGATGGGGCATCAACTGCGCCATCCAGAAGCCATAGCCGTATCTGTCGAGATGCTCCGGAGCGGGATACCTCTGGGCGGAAGGGAAGTGATCCTCCCAGTCCTGCATGTAGGTATAGACCGCAATGCCCATCTGCTTGGTGTTGTTCAGGCAGGAGCTGGTGCGGGCCCGCTCCCGCGCCTGGGCAAAGACGGGGAAGAGAATCGCCGCCAGGATCGCGATGATCGCGATGACCACCAGCAGCTCGATGAGGGTGAACCCTCGCTTTTTATGCATAAAGAATCCTCCAAAATGAGAGCGAAGTTTTTGTCCACTCTTTCGGTGCATGTATTATAGCCCTTTTCCTTTACTCTTTGGACGCCACATTCATCGGAACGTTGCGCTCATTTCTAAATCCGGATCGTAAAAACCTTTCCCGGCATGAACCCCTTCCCGTACGGCGTCGTTAGTTGAAAGGGAGGGGAACCGAGTGCGGAAGCGGATCGCCAGTGACGACGAGTTGATGAGCGCGGCTGCCGGGGGAGATGCATCCGCCTTCGCCGAGCTGGTGCGACGGCATCGGGGATGGGTACGCTCGCTGGCCTACGCCTTCGTGCAGAACGAGGAGCAGGCCGAAGATCTGACTCAGGAGATCTTCTGCCGCGTGTACGACCGTAAAGACCGGTACGATCCGGAGGGCAAATTCGTGCCCTGGCTGAAGCGCATCGCCGTCAACCTCGCGAAAGACGCGCTGCGCCGGGGCAAGCGGCGGGAGGTCCTTTCCTGGGACGAGCTGGACGTGGAGATCGCTGACGAGCGCGCCTTCGATCCGATGGAGGCGCTGGCCTCCGACGCGCTCCACGCCGACCTGCGGGACGCCCTCCAGACCTTGCCGGACGAGCAGCGTTTGGCCCTGGCTATGCACTATTTCGGGAACATGAGCCTCCAGGACATCGCCTGGGCGATGAAGTGTCCGGTCGGCACCGTGAAATCCCGCCTGTTCAACGGCCTCCGACGGGTCCGGCGGACCCTGACGGAGCAGTGGGAGAACGAAGGAGAGAACGATGACCGATGAAATGATCCTGCGTATGGCCGACGAGACCGTACAGATCCTCTCGAAAGCGCCATGGCACCTGGACTGCAAGCACCTTCTCCCGACGTATAACGCGATGCTCGTGGCCGCGCGGGACAACCACCCGGACGACTCGTTCCTCGGCGCGCTGGTCCCCATCAATCCGAATAACGGGGATGTCAACGCGCCGATCCTGACGGTCCTGTTCGCCCAGCTTCGCATGGCGTTGGAGTCGCTGGCGGGAGCGAACGGGTCGAGGGGCGAGGAGATTAGAGCGTTGAGCGTGGAGCATTGAGCATGGGGCGATGAGCGTGGAGCATCCATGCTCTGCTCTTCCGGGGGAGTCGCCCTCACCCCGTCGCTCACCTTCGTTCGCGACTACCCCTCTCCCAATGCTGGGAGAGGGGATCTCAACGTACCGCTTTGGGTCAGGCCGCCACTCTTTCTTGGAAAGAGATGAGTGGGCAGGTTTTGAATTCCTTCGGAGTGAGCTTCTACTTGGATCGGTGAGGATGTGATCCGTACAGAAGGGAAAGCAGTACGGATCACATCCTCACCGAAAGAGTCTCTCATCAGATTCCCTCTCCCAGCATGGGGAGAGGGCCAGCGCGAAGCGCGGGGGTGAGGGCGAATTCAAAACTCAACACTCACAACTCAAAACTGTGTTTCGCGGGGGTGAGGGCGCTACCCCCTACACCCGACCCCCTACTCCCTGCTCAAGGCCTTCGCCTTTCAACGTCACGAGGCCGGTGCCGTCGGGCCGCTCGTCCAGGATGAATTCGATGGGGAGGAACTGATTCGTGGCCCAGAGCACGGTCCGCAGGTGCTCGGTGATGCAGGGGGCGGTCCAGCGGCTCTCCCCCGCCGCGAGGGCCATCGGGAGCACAAGCTGGTCGGCGAGGTGCTCGTCCACCGCCGCGCCGGTCTTCCACCAGTCCATGAACGCCTCGCACGGCTCCTCGGCGACCCGCTCCATCGGTTTGCCGCGCTCCCCCATGCCGAGGAACCCGCCCCGCCCGTTCTCGCACTCGGCGGCGAGGAGGACCGCCGCCCCCGTGCCGGGAGACGGGAGATCGCGACGCTCGATCCGGACCGTCCGGCCCACGCCTTTCATGTACTTCTCAAGGGCCACGATGCCCCGCTCGGCGACGTGGCCGGGGAGGTTGGAGGTGACGATGTAAGCCGTCAGCTTCTTCAGCTTGCCCCGCTCCGTCAGGTCGAGGGGCTGGAGCGCGGCCCCGCCGAGGAGATCGACCTCCACCTGTCCCCCGCCTTTGGGATAGAATCCCGCGTTGAGGTAGCGGAACGTGGCATGCAGGCCCGCCTGCCGGAGGACGGGGAGGTAGACCGCCTCCAGGTAATCGGCGGGGGGAGCGTGGGGGACGTGGGTGCCGCCCGTGACGGTGAGGTGCGATCCGGCGGAGGCGAGCGAGAGGGGGATCAGGGCCGTCTGCACGACGAGCGGCGTGGCCCCCGCCGTCCCGATGTCGAACCGGTAGCGGTCCGGGCGCGGCGGGGTTTGCGGCGAGAAGGTGAACCGGGTGGAGCCGACGGCATCCCCTTCGAGGCGGGCGTCGCAGAGGGCGGCGGCGGCCCGCACGGCAGTGAGGTGCTGGGGCTGGAGTCCCGGCCGGGTGCGCTTGGCGCGCACGTTGATGAATTCGACGGGCTGACCCGTCAGCGCGGAGAGCGAGAGGCTCGTGCGGAGGATCTGCCCGCCGCCCTCGCCGTAGGAGCCGTCAATCTGGATGAAGGAAGACATTGTTGGATGGTGAGGTTTAGAGCCTCTCCGAAAAGTGTAGCGCCCGCGTCTCGCGGGCGTGCCGCCGGGACGGCGGCACTACGATGGGCCGTCCGAACAAGGATTTTTCGGAGAGGCTCTTAAGCGTTGAGCATCGAGCGTTAGGCATCGGGTATTGAGCGCCATTGTAGGGGGAGGGCCATACACGATTTATATACCCTGCCGGGATACTGTATAGACCAGACGAGGGGAACCGTTCAGTCGCTCATGGTGCATAGTTGACAGTCGGGCGGGTTTACGACAGGAAGGAGCAAAAGATTTGGCGGAAATCTAAAGCTTCTTTTCAGAAGAGACCCTCCTCCTTCTATCGGCATGGTTTTGTGAAGCGATTTCGTTCCATCATTCGGATCAAAGATTGCGAGCCATACTTCTACTCCTATCCAACAATTTGTTGGATACGCTTCGGCCACCTTATCAATATCCGATCCTGTGCTCCATGCCCAGCACCCAACGCTCGATGCTTAAAAGTCAGGTCGAGTGCCGGCCTCCGTCGACGAAGAGATTGGTGGCGGTGATGAACGAGGCGTCGTTGGAGGCGAGGAAGGTGATGGCGGCGGCGAGCTCGTGGGGCTCCGCCGGGCGGTCGAACAGGCTGCTCTTCGAGGCGCGGAGGCTGTCGGCGGAGCGGCCTTCGGCCTCGGCGCGGCGGACGTGGTAATCGGTGACGGTGAAGCCGGGGCAGACGCTGTTGACGCGGATGTTCTCCCCGGCGAGGTCCACCGCGAGGGAGCGGGCGAGGCTCAGCACCCCGGCCTTGGCCGCGTCGTAGATCGGCATGTTGGCGCGGCCTACGATGGCATTCGCGGAGGAGACGAGGACCATCGCCCCGCCGTGGCCCGAGAGGCGCATCCCGTTCGCGGCGGCGACGCACGCGTTGGCGACTCCCTTGAGGTTGACGGCGAGGACGTGCTCCCAGTCTTCCTCAGTGGCCTCCAGGAGCGAGCCGAACCGGCGGACCCCCGCGTTGGCGACGAGGATGTCGCAGCGGCCCCAGCGCTCCATCGCCTGCTGCACGACCCTCTCGCAGTCTTCGGGGGAAGCGGCGCTGCCGTGAACGCCGAGGCACTCCGCCCCCTGCGCGTTTAATTCCGTCGCCGTCCGCTCCAGGTCGTCCCCCGACCAGTCGAGGAGGGTGACCCGCGCGCCCTCTTCGGCCATGCGCCGGGCGGTCGCCTTCCCGATTCCCGCGCCGCCCCCGGTGATGACGGCGACTTTCTCCGCAAGTCCTCGCATTGACATTCCTTTCAAAACGTTACCCGTCAAACCATTAAAACGAGTACCAGTATCCGATGAGCGCGCCGTCCTTCCGGATGAGCCACCACGTCTTCTCCCGTCCCATTATCCAGTGGACCCTCCCGACCACGCGGGGCCGGAGGTAAGGGAATCCACGCGTGGTGTGGAAGCGGAGGCGGTGGACCCACTTATCTTTACTACCGTTCGGTACGGCGTAGATCCGCCAGCGCATCTTACCCCTTGAATCGAGGAGCTCGACCGTGGGGGCGGGTTCGTCCCGAACCGGATCGTACACCCGAAGCGTGAGGCCCGCGTACGCCGGGAAGACTTGGTTCGGCTTCCGGCCCGGCGCATCCGGCCTTTTCCTGCCGTGGTACGGGCCAAAAGCCAGAAACGGCGACCCGCTGGTGAGCCGGGTGAGTCCGACCGAGTTGACGAACGCGAGCATGGCAACGAGAAGTAATCCCCCGACACCCCGCGCGATGCTCCGGGGCCATATGCGCCGGTTCATGCGGCGCCTTTCCGGAACTCCTGCGGGAGAGCGTTACACGCTCGTGTCATCGAACGGGTGTCGTACCGGGGGGATTGCGATATAATCATAAAAGGCGTGATCGTCGGTTCGGGCCGGTGTTCTCCTTATGGGAGCCGATTTCCTTTCAGGGAGCAGTTTCACCGCTTCCCTCTCCGATCCCTTCTCCCGCCGACCGTTCCGCCCTGCCTGTAACCGTTTTATCGTTCCGTCTCCGACTGAAAAGGCTGGTATCGTGCGCATCCTTCTTGCCGCCCCTCGGGGCTTCTGTTCCGGCGTGAGCCGCGCCATCGACACGGTGGAGCTGGCGCTGGAGATCTTCGGGCCTCCCGTTTACGTGTACCATGAGATCGTCCATAACACCCTCGTGCTGGACCGCCTCTCGGCGATGGGCGCGCGGTTCGTGGAGGACGTGGCGGAGGTGCCGGCGGAAAGCGTGCTGATCCTGAGCGCGCACGGCGTTTCCCCGCAGGTACGGGAGGACGCGAAGGCGCGGGGCTGCCGCGTGGTCGATGCGACCTGCCCCCTCGTCACGAAGGTCCACCTCCAGGCGATCCGCTACGCGAAGAAGGGGTACGCCATCCTCTATGTCGGCCACGGGGATCACCCGGAGGCGCGGGGGGTCATCGGGGAATCGCCGGAAGCGTTCCATCTCGTGGAGGACGAGGCGGACGCCCGCGTCGTCACCCTGCCGGAGGACCGGCCCGTGGTCTGCCTGATGCAGACGACGCTCTCCGTGCTCGATTCGGAGAGCATCCTGAATATTTTACGCGAGCGGTTCCCGCAGATGGAGACGCCGTCGGTGTCGGACATCTGCTACGCGACGACGAACCGGCAGAAGGCGGCGCGGCAGATGACGGTCCTGTGCGATAAAGTCGTGGTGGTGGGGTCGCCGCAAAGCTCGAACAGCAACCGTCTGGTGGAGGTGATCGAGGCGCTGGGCACGCCCGCCGTGCGGATCGACCGGCCCGAGGAGCTGGACCTGGAGTGGCTGACGGAGGTGGAGGCGCTGGGGATCACCAGCGGCGCCTCGACGCCGGACACGCTGGTGACCGACCTGCTGGAGCGGATCGGGGCCGCGTTCCCGGTGGAGGGGATCGAAGAGGTGGTGGACTCCCGCGAGGAGATCGTGATGAACCTGCCGGAGGAGCTGGAGCGGGAGGCGAAGGCGCGGGGGCAAGGCCTGGAGTTGGTGGGGGCGCACACCCCGCGCGGGCGGCAATCGGCCTGAAGAAGCCGAACCTGCATCATGTTCCCGGCGAGTACGTCGGAGGTGGAGGAGTCACTTATGGAAGCGCCGGTATCTGTTACGCCTGAAACCCACCCCTCGGAGATCCGGTACGTCACGGATGCGGACGGGAATCCGGTCGGCGTCATCGTCCCGATCGATCTCTGGCGGGAGATCGAGTCGGAACGTGAAACGGCCTATCTGCTGAAGAGCGAGTCGATGAAACAACGGCTTTTGGAAGCGAAAGCGCGAGGGCAGGATCAGGTGGGGGCGCACATCCCGCGAGGGCGGCAATTGGCCCCGGACTGACCGGGAAGAGAGGGAAATCATGTCCGCTTTAGCTGCGCCGTCCTATCTCACCCCGGAAGAGTATCTGGTTCTGGAGCGGAAGGCCGAGACGAAGAGCGAGTACTACAACGGGCAGATGTACGCGATGTCCGGGGCGAGCCGGGCGCATAATCTCGTCGCCGGGAATCTCTTTCGTGAGTTGAGCCTGCAGCTGAGGGACCGGCCCTGTGAAGCGTATATCAACGACATGCGGGTGAAGGTCTCCGAGACGGGCCTGTACACCTATCCCGACGTAGTGGTGGCGTGCGGGGAGATCCGGTTCGAGGACGCGCAAGTGGATACGCTGCTCAACCCGGTGCTGGTCGTGGAGGTGCTGTCCCCCTCCACCGAAGCCTACGACCGGGGCGAGAAGTTCGCGCATTACCGCCGCGTGGATTCCTTGCAGGAAGTGGTGCTGATCTCGCAGGCGGTGATGCGGGTGGAACGGTTCGTCCGGCAGGGTGAAGACTGGCTGCTGACGGAGTACCGCCATCCGGACGACGTGCTGCATCTGGTCTCCGTGGAAGCGAAGATTCCCCTCCGGGAGATCTATACCAGAGTGGAATTCCCTGAGAACAATGAGCGTCATGCGAGATAGTGGTCTTCAGTCACACCAGCACCCCCAGCCAACAGATGAATAATTCGATGAAAGCTCTAACCGTTCAGATCGTACGGTTTATCAGCGACTCTCAACCCGGATGGGTCGAGTGTAGGCTTCGGGATGCCTGGGGCCAGGAGTGGGCGTTCGTCGATAAAGTTCCGATCTTTACCAAGGCGCATCTGGATGAAAGCAGCGACTATCCCCAGCTCGGAGTGATCGCTTGTCTCGTTAAAAGAGAATGGCGGGATAAAGATGGTCGAGAACTCTGCGCCATCGACACCAAAATGCCGTGGGGGGTGGAGGCGACGAACGGTGAGACCTGCTTCGATGTGTTGACTGAACAGATGATTGAGTATTAATCGAATCAAAGAAGAGATTGGCCCTTTGCCGCGAGCACCACAGCCTACGTTTTTTGAAACCATCGTGGTGTGGCTGCGTAGATTATTGGGCCGCGCGGGTCCGCCTCCGGTATACTGGGGGTGATGAACCGCACCCCAGAAATCTCCATTCTCCTGCCGATCTACAACGCGGCGGACACGCTGGACGAGTGCCTCGACTCCATCGCGGGGCAGACGCTCGACTCCTACGAGGTCCTGGCGGTCGATGACGGCTCGCAGGACGCCTCCGCCGAGATCGTGCGCCGCCGCGCGGTGGATGACCCCCGCATCCGCCTCCTGGAGCCGGGACGCGTCGGGCTGGTGCGGGCGCTCAACCTCGGCATCGAGGCCGCGCGGGCGCCCCTCCTCGCGCGCATGGATGCCGACGACCTCATGCTCCCGGAGCGGCTCCGGCTCCAGCGCGACTATCTCCATCAGCACCCCGATGTCGCGCTGGTCGGGTGCCGGGTGGAGCTGTTCCCGCCCGAGCTCGTGAAGGAGGGCTACCGCGAGTACGTGCGCTGGCAGAACGCGTGCGTCACGCCGGAGGAGATCGCCGCGAACATCTATGTCGAGTCCCCGCTGGCCCACCCCTCGGTGATGATGCGGCGGTCGGTGGTGGAACGGCTGGGCGGGTACGCGGACGGCCCTTTCCCCGAAGATTACGAGCTGTGGTTGCGGATGCACCATGCGGGCTGCCGGATGGCGAAGGTGCCGGAGGCGCTCCTGCGGTGGCGCGAGCGGGGGGACCGGACCTCGCGGGTGGACCCCCGGTACGCGCGGGAGGCGTTCGACCGGCTGCGCGCGGCGTACCTGGCGAAAGACGACCGGCTGCGCGCGGCGCGGGGGTTCGTCGTCTGGGGGGCGGGACGCAAGACCCGGCAGCGGGTCCGCCCCCTCTTTGAGCAGGGGTTGACGCCCGCCGCGTGGATCGACATCGACCCGAAGAAGATCGGCAACACCGTCTGGGGGCGGCCCGTCCGCCCCGCCGAGTGGCTGATCAATGCCGACCCCCGGCCCTTCGTGCTCATCTACGTCGCGCGGCACGGCGCGCGGGAGGAGGTCGTCGAATGCCTGGAGGGGTGGGGCTACCGGCTGTCGGAGGATTACCTGGCTGTGGGCTGAGGCGGGATGCGGAGTCCGCGCCGGACTCCGCGTGTCATGCATCTCCTCATCGTGCCGGGAGGGGACTCGCTCGTGTCAGGAGGATCCCGTCTCCCCGGCGTGGCGGACCGTTTCCCCGTCGACGGAATCCACCGTGGAGTTGCCGGTCGCGCCGCCGGTGACGACCGAATCACTGTCGCCGCTGACGACGGATCCCTGCGTGCCGAGGCCCTCGCTGGGGCGCTCCGATTGGGCCACGTTCTTCTCCTGGCTGGCGGTGGTCGGCTCTCCCAGGTCGCTGTGGGTGCCGATCCCGGATTTGTGTTCTTCCGCTTCCGCTGCGCTCATGCGGGCCTCCTTGGGAATGGACGAGTGCGAGATGAGGATTTCAAGGCTTTACCCAACTCTACTCGGCGTGCGCTGCCCTGAAACGACGGCATCCTCCTCCCCGAAGGAGAGCCCCCCCGATCCCCCGACCGACCTGCTTGAGCGGGAGGGGCTCGTCTACGCGGACGTGCTGCCGGGAGAGGAGTGTACGGAGAGCCAATAGCGGTGGGACTGAACTCCTCCGCTGCCCAGGGCCCGGCCCTCTGCCCTTCGGGCATTCACCCGCCTTCGGCCCAGTGTCGGCCTCCGCCGACACGACCTGAAGGAATGGCTGGAATCGAGCTTCTTGATTCCAGGGGGTGAAAGGCGGTATCTTTAGAGCAAGCGGAGAGCCCTGTTTCTTTGAAAGGCGAAGGTGAAGCGATGCGGAACCGTTTGCTCCAGGCGCTGGTGAATCTGCGGCGGATCTTCGTGCCGACGGGCGGGGGAAGCGATCCCGACGAGCCGGGAAACGCCGGAGTCCGGTCGCCGCTGAAACCACGGCCGGTGCTCGTGGGCAGCGATGCGAAGGCGATTCCCACTTCCGAGTCGCAGGAAATCGAATGAGAGTGAGGCGAGAGTCGCTGCTATAGGAAGGTCGAAATTCCAGCATGTCGATGGACTACCCGGATTACGCGGAAATACGGAATAAGAGTCGCGGTCTGGCTTTCGTTTGGAAAGCGGGAGATTCGCTCTACTATGTGGGTCTATTTGGGGCTCTATTCATCATCCTGATAGCTCCCATTTCCTGGTTTTTCACCCGGTTGAAAGGGAGTACGGTGGGTCCTGATTTAATGAACCTTCCGGGCTTGGCCGCTCTATTCATCAGTGTGGCCACACTATTCCTGGGAGGCTACCTGAAAGAGTGGGCTTGTAAGAAATCCGGGGTATGCGAATAAAGAGGTTATGATGATGATTTCTTCTCTCCTCCGTATCCTGTAACGCTTCCAGAAATGTGTTTACCTTCTCCGCCCTTTCTTGCCGAGGAGGGGAGGCTCAACTTCAGAGCTATTACTCCTCTATATCCGAAACGCAGCGGTGCCGCACTCCGGAACGTATTTCATCGCGGTACTTCAAACAGGAAATAAGCCGGAATGTGTTATAGGATCGTTATCGGTTTGCCTCAGGCGGTTGAAGAGAAATGGCTGTCCCGACTGCCGGAAAGAATGAATCACTGGATGAGTTCCTATTCCGGCCTGAGTGAGAGAATGAGCCATTTCACTCCGCGTGTTGTGGGTACTTCCATGTGCTCCTGCGACCTTTATCATGGAGAGCCGGACCAAACTCAGCAGCTTCGAAAGAAATATGAACGAAAGGGCTGGTCGGAAGCCCGAATCATACGTGTATTGGAGAGCCGCGAGAAAGAACTTCGATATGCTCTGGACTCCGATTTTCTACGATGGCTGACGATCGCGGCGGAAGATGCAAAAACGGCTTATCTCTGGGTTCACTGGGAATCGACGGATAGTTCTATTCAATGCGAGGTGCAGATCTCAACGGATGAACTGCGGGATCACTCCGTTCGCATTGGAGAAGAAAAGCTCTATCATATTTCCGCATCAGCTTGAACTTCTGTTTCCGATTTCCCTTTGTTGAAGACGGCCAGAATTTCCTCCGCTACGCGCTCCGGCTCCCGGTCCGCCCGGACCCACTGGACTCCCGGTTCGTTCCGCAGCCAGGAAAGCTGCCGCTTCGCGTGATGGCGGGTGTTGCGCTTCAGCAGATAGATCCCGTGCTCCAGCGGGTAACGCCCCTTCAGCGCCCCGATGATCTCCTTGTAGCCGTGCCCCTGCAAGGCCGGCAGCGACTCGTCGTATCCCTTTTCGAGTAGCCCCCGCACCTCTTCCACCAGGCCGTTCTCAATCATCTCGTCCACCCGGCGGTTGATCCGGTCGTACAGCTCCTCGCGGTCGCGGGTGAGGGCGACCCACGGCCCTTCGCATGGCGGGGCCTGCGCCTGGGATTCCTTCTGCCACTCGGTGATGGGCCGTCCGGTGAGCGCGTGGACTTCCAGGGCGCGGAGGATGCGCTTCCGGTCGCCAGGGGCGATGCGGGCGCCGCTCTCCGGGTCCACCTCCGCCAGCCGCGCGTGGAGCGCATCCAGCCCCGCCTCGTCGGCCTCGCGCTCCAGCCGCTCCCGCAACGCGTCGTCCGCCCCCGGCCCCTCGAAGAACCCCCGCGTCAGGGCGAGGACGTAGAGCCGCGTTCCCCCCACCACGAGCGCCTTCTTTTCCCGCACACGAATGTCGTCGATGGCGGCGAGGGCTTCCCGGCGGTAGTCCGCCACGGTGAACCGCTCATCGGGGTTCACGATATCCACCATGTGGTGCGGCACGCGCGCCCGTTCTTCGGGGGCGGGCTTGGCGGTGGCGGCGTCCATCTCGCGGTAGATCGCCATGGAGTCGGCGGAGACGATCTCGGCGTTCATCCGCTCCGCGACGCGGAGGGCGGCTTCGGTCTTGCCCACGGCGGTCGGGCCGGTGAGAACAAAGATAGGGCGCAGGGTGTAGGGAGTAGAGAGTAGGGAGTCTGTTGTGATCATCTCCTGCTTAAATTCCTGCAAATATCCATGACAGAGAAGATAGAGGTATCGTTATCTACACCCTACTCCCTACACCCTCATCGCTCGCGGTGAAGGGCGAACTCCGTCATCCCGACGAGGCGGTCGTAGGCGGCGCGGGCGGCGTCGGTCTCCGCCGGGCGGATGGCGTCCAGCGCGGCGAAGGCTTCGTCGGTCAGGCGCTGCACCTGGGCCTGGGTGTACGCCTCCGCGCCCAACTCCTCCAGGTGATGGCGAATTTCATCCGCCTGGTCCGGGGTGAGTTGAGTCCGCCCGAAGAGGTGCTCCAGGGTACGCCGCTCCGCCCCTTCAGCTTCGGTGAGGGCGAAGACAACGGGGAGCGACTTCTTCTTCCGGAGGAGGTCGCTGCCCACGGGCTTGCCCGTCACCTCGGGGTCGCCCCAGATGCCGAGGTAATCGTCCCGCGCCTGGAACGCGAGCCCGAACGCTTCGCCGTAGGCAGCATAGGGGGATGCGAGGTCCATCCGGCCGTTGGGGTGCCCCACCATCGCGCCAATCAGGCACGAGTTCCGCAGGAGAGCCGCCGTCTTTCCTCCCACCATGCGCCAGTAGCCTTCCAGGGTGGGTTCGTCGCTCTCCTGAAGGCGGATGTCGAGGTGCTGGCCTTCGGTCATGCGGAGGATCGCCCATGTCAGCCCGCCGATGGCGTGGAGGACCGTTTCCGTGGGCACCCCTCTCTCCCGCAGCCTCAGGGCCGCGCTGTAAACGAGAGCCTGCATGTGGCTGCCCGTGTTGATCGCCTGGGGGACGCCGGAGAGGACCCAGAGCGACGGGCGGTGGCGGCGCTCCTCGTCGGCGTCCTCGATGTCGTCGTGGACGAGCGAGAAGTTGTGGATCAGCTCGACGGCGGCGGCGGCGGGAAGCGCCGCTTCGACCGTGCCGCCGACGCACTCGGCGCAGGAGAGGAGCAGCAGGGGCCGGGCGCGCTTTCCGCCCACCCGCCGCCGCTCCTCGCGCTCCAGCAGCCGTCCCTCTTCATCCCGCCCGCCGAGCGCGTACTCCACCGCGATCCGGAGCCGCTTGGGGGTCTCGGATTGGGCGCTCTCCAGCGTGGCGAAGAGCTCGCCCTCGATCGCTTCGATGAGCACGGGGTCGAACGGGTCGATTGGGGTCAGCAGGGCGGGCATGGGGTTCCTTCCGGCGTGGTGGGGAGAAGAGGTTACGGTTGAGGCTCGGAGGGAAGGCCAAAGAGGTCGCGGACGGGGCAGCGGAAGCCGGGGAGAACGGGCTCCGCGTCGGCCTCGTCGTCCAGGCCGAGCACGCGGACCGCTTCCCCCACGCGGTAAATCCGGAGGGTGAAATCGGCGGGATTGAGGATCCAGACAACAGAGCACCCCGTACGGAGGTACATCTGCGCTTTTGCCTCCGTTGCTTTGAGGGAGTCGGTGGGGGAGAGGATCTCCACCGCGAAATCGGGCGCGCCGGGGAAGAATCCTTCCAGGTGTTTCACCGGCTCGAACCGCTCTTGCCTGACGAAGGAGAGGTCCGGCGACCGGACGGTGAACGGGTCACGTTCCAGGATGAAGCCCGCATCTCCCGTCCAGACCACCCCCAGCTTCCGGGGCATGACGAAGGCTTTGAGGAGGTCCGAGGCGTGGGACTCGATCTGATTGTGTACGATGCCGGAAGGCGACAATTGGATCACCGCTCCTCTCACCAACTCCAGATGTTTCTCGTTGCGGCAAAACTCCAGAAACTCGTCCGCCGTCATGCACGGACGGGGCGGCGAGGCCGGGGGGGAGGGGGTCGGGCTTGCGAGCGTCATCAGAATCTCCTCGGAACTCGGAACAGATCCATCTCCTCTCACGCAGGGTCAACCAGTATTATAGCCGATGCCGCCACGTTACCGGCTCCGTTATCTGCGCAGGGGTACAAACGAATGCGCCGGGGGCGGCAAACGCCCCAGCGCCGCGCCGCTCACCCCCTCGAACGTACTGCCGTTCATAGGAATGGGATACGCCTTCCCGACCTCCGTCCCGTCGAAGCGGACCCGGCCGGGGCTGTCCTCATGCAGCGGAGCGTTGCTGCGCGATCTGGCTGTAGCGGAGGCCGTATTCCAGCGCGTCCACCAGCGCGTGCCAGCTCGCTTCCACGATGTTCGTCGAGACGCCGACCGTGTTCCAGGCGTCGTCCCGCGCGCTCGATTCGATGAGGACGCGGACCTTCGCCGCCGTGCCCTCTTCCGCGCTCAATACGCGCACTTTGTAGTCCACGAGATGGATCTCGTCGATCTCCGGGTAGGCGGCGCGGAGGGCCTGCCGCATCGCGCCGTCGAGGGCGTTGACGGGGCCGTCCCCCTCGGCGGCGGTGAGGTAGGTCTTCTCCCCCACGTTGATTTTGACAGTGGCGACGATCCGCTCCACGTCGTCCCGGTCCCGGTCGATGACGACCTGGTAGTTGCACAGCTCGAAGAGGGGCCGGTGCTCCCCCAGGGCGCGGTGGATGAGCAGCTCGAAGGAGGCTTCCGCGCCCTCGAAGGCGTACCCCTCGTTCTCCATTCGGGTCAGGCGGTCGAGGATCGCTTTGGTCTCCGGAGAGTTCTTGGTGAGGTCGATCCCGAACTCCTTCGCCTTGCCCGCCACGCTGCTGCCCCCGGCCAGCTCGGAGATGAGGAACCGCCGGACGTTGCCTACCTTCTCCGGGTCGATATGCTCGAAGGTCTGCGGGTTCTTGTAGACGGCATCGACGTGCATCCCGGCCTTGTGCGCGAAGGCGCTCCGGCCCACGAACGGGAGGTTCTCCTGCGGCACGACGTTCGCGAGGTCGCTGACCTTGTGGGCGGTCTCGGTGAGGCGGGCGAGCCGCTCGTCGGGGAGGCAGCGGCGACCCATCTTGAGCTGGAGCACCGGGACGATGGAGCAGAGGTTCGCGTTGCCGATCCGCTCACCCCAGCCGTTCATCGTGCCCTGCACCTGCACCGCGCCCGCGCGGATCGCCGCGACGGCGTTCGCCGTGCCGAGGTCGGAGTCGTTGTGGGTGTGGATACCGACGGGGGCGGCGACGCGCGCGATCACCGCCTTCACGGTCTCCTCGACCTCCCAGGGGAGGGAGCCGCCGTTCGTGTCGCACAGCGCGACGAGGTCCGCGCCGCCTGTCACCGCCGCTTCAAGGGAGGCGAGGGCGTAGCCGGAGTCGTTCTTGTACCCGTCGAAAAAGTGCTCCGCGTCGTAGATGACCTCCCGCCCGAAGCTCTTGAGATAGGCGACGGAGCTGCGGATCATTTCGAGATTCGTCTCCGGGGTGGTGCGGAGGACTTCGGTGACGTGGAAGGTCCACGACTTGCCGAAGAGAGTGATGACGGGCGCGTCGCTGCGCAGCAGCTCGGCGAGGATCGGGTCGTCCTCGGGGGCGTTTTTGGCGCGGCGGGTGCTGCCGAACGCCGCGAGCTTGCTGTTTTTGAACTCCATGTCGCGGGCGTGGTTGAAGAAGTCGATGTCCTTGGGATTGGAGCCGGGCCAGCCGCCCTCGATGTACTGGACGCCGAGTTCGTCCAGGAGCCGCGCCACTTTGAGCTTGTCCTGGACGCTGAAGGAGACGCCCTCGCCCTGCGAGCCGTCCCGTAAAGTGGTATCGTAGATCTGAACTTGGGGGTTGGAATTCATAGAGTCACCCGTGATGGTCTGCTTCGTGAGAGAGAAGGGA
>JAHWJO010000262.1 GCA_019348365.1 Armatimonadota bacterium
TGACTTTGGCGAGTATAATCCTTTGGCTAGGCTCATAATTGTCGGATACGCTCTAATAAGGCAAACCCCTTATGCCGGGCTTCTTGCATAATTTCCGCCCATTTTCGACACAATTCGCGATCGGAATGATAAACGATGTAGCCGGTAAGGAAAGTGCCCATCCTCTGTCGTCGTCCTGAACCTACTGATGCAAAAGCGCCCATCGATCCAGTTCAGCGAGCGTCATAAAGGAGATCAGGGGAAGTTTCCCCATGAGTAACGGACGGTAAAGCTGGGCTCGCGTATCGCTCTTGAAGAGATACGACACCACATCGGTATCCACCACGACTGTAGCTATCATTCCGGCAACTCACGAGCAACCCCTTCGTTCCGCCATGCACGAACCGTCGCGATGAAATCATCGATGCTCTCCTCCTCCAGCCAGAAATCGCCCAGTAAATCTTCAAAACGCTCGACCGGCTTGACTCCCTGCTGCTCCGCCAATTCCAGGACTCTCTTACGAGCTTTCTGAATCATCTCGCTCGATGCCGAGGAATCAGAGGTCAGTTCATCATCCGCAGTACGCGACATAGGTGATCACCTCCTTCGTCCCTTCCATTGTATCACTCTCTTGCAGCGGTTTCATCCCTCATTCCCCCAGAGCTTGCCACCGCCCTTTGCCTTGCGCCACGCGTCCCGCCAGCGATGGATCTCCACTGCGCCGATGGCCGGCATGTTCTGCCGCTCCTCCTTGGGGCGCATCGCCGGGAACGGCTGGTGCGGCTCGTTCTGATACCAGTAGGCCACGCTGCTCAGGTCCACCGCCAGCTCGTTCGCGTGGCCGTGCTCGATACTCGCCCGGATCGACTTCTGGAAATAGATCGGGTCGGGGACGTGGAACCGGTAGGAGTGGGTCCGGCCCAGCCAGCCCTCGCGGTTGTTCACGCGCGGGTAGCCGAAGAACGGGTGGCTGTACGGCTCCTTGGGGCACCACGACGAGCAGAAGTAGTCCTCGGTGCCCGTGCCGTGCAGCGACCCCGGCCACGGCTCTCCGTCGATGAGGAACATGTCGTCCCCTTCCCCGTACCAGATCGGCGAGGGGCAGTCCACGAAGTAGTTCACCCCCACGAACTGGCCCTGCCCCTCCGCTTCGAGGAAGAGATAGTTGTTCGCGTCGCTGGGATTCTTCGCCTCCGGGCCGAGCACGCCCCACTCGTTCTCCGTGTCTTCCGCGCCGGGGTCCGTCAGCTCGCGGTTCCACCAGGCGTGGAACCGCCCGATGTCGCCGCCGATGGAATCATGCTCCTCGTAATCCACGTAGTAGTAGAAGGAATCGATGGGCACGTCGCACTGGTTCTCGATCTCGATCCGCGCGCCGTCGCCGAAGGGCATCGGGAAGTAGCAATTGAGGGCGTTCCCGCCCACCGGGGCCGCCGCCAGCGGCAGGGAGGCGAAGTTGTACTTCTCCCCCCACCCCTGCCCGAAGAAATCGCCGATGGGCGATTCGACGCTGGGGTGAGCCTCGCCGTCCCAGTACATCCGGAGCAGCGTGTTGCGCCGGACCATCGGGTCGGAGCAGGAGATCGTGACCCAGATGTGCTTGACGACGCCCGCGCCGTCCATCTTCGCGATGTCCACGCGCTCCCCAGCGGGGATTCGGGTGAAGTCGGCGTTGCCGCCGGAGCGGTCGTAGCTGGAAATCCGCTTCGTGCGGATCGTGCGGAGCTGGGTCAGGCTATCGAGAGCGTTGAACACGGAATCCTCCAGGGGGAGTGGAACAGGCTAAAAGTAGGCTGGCGATAGGATGCAAAAACCATCGGTGATGGACTTTGTGGAAAGTTAGCGGGAACGGTGGTCCTCATCCACAATCAGCTCTTGAACGTGGAGGCGGCGGACCTGCAAGTCGTCGATACGGAGTTTCTGGATGTGCCCTTTCCTGACGGCGAGACGGCCAATCGCCAGCGCGCCCATCGCCATTGCACCCACGGCGAACGCGCCCATGGCGAGCGCCCCCGCGAGGGCGGCCCCCACCGAAGATGTGCCGGTGGCGGCGGCTCCCGTCGCTGTCGCTCCGACCGCGAGGGATTTATAGTGGAGGTGCTTCGATGGAACCGGCACGTCTTCCGAACCGGTCGGGATCTCTTCGTCCTGTGCTTCCATGAACGTTCCTTTCACGCGGGATCACTTTACATTTCTCTCCAGCAGGGTCTCGCGCCGTCTCAGCCGACGGCCCGGCCTTCGCGCTTCTTTTCCAGCAGCTCGATGACGAGCCCCAAACGGTCCTCCGCGTCGAAGTAGGCGTACTGGCCCTCGCCCATGTCGCCGCGCTGGACCATCGGGATCTCCTGCCCTTTCAGGAAATCGACGCTCCGCTGCATTCCCTCCACCCAGAACGCGATGTGATGCACCCCCTCGCCCTTGCGGTCCAGGGCTTCCTGCCAGGTGCTCTTCCCTCCGAGCGGCTGAATCAGTTCCAGCTGGACCGAGCCCAGGTTGAAGAACGCGAGCTTCGCCCGCGCGTCGGAGGGCTCCCCCCGGAAAGACATCTCGACCTCGTTCCCCGGCTCGGTGGTGATGATGTTCGGGACGGGCAGGCCGAGCACGTCGGCGTACCGTTTCGCGGTTTCTTCGATGTCGTGGACGACGACGGCGACCTGCGCGAGCGTCGTGCTCCCCAGATGCGTTGAACTCAAGACGATCTCCCTTCCGTGTATGAACCGTTCATCCCTCAAAGCTCTTCAGATGGACTCGTATCTCACGCAGATAGCTCGGCGAATTCAGAATCCTCGCCTCTCATTTTGAACCTTTCGGGGGGATCGACAAAAATAGAGGCAGCGATTTGAGGATGCTTTTATATTTTGCCGAAAAGGAGCGCCGCGTGAAAGATCCCCGTTACACTCAACTGGCCCGGCTCATCGTCTCCCACTCCCTCCGCGTGAACGCGGGCGACCGGGTGCTGGTGGAAGCCTTCGATATTCCGACCGACTTCACTTCCGAGCTGGTCCGCGCCGTCGCGGATGCCGGGGGACTCCCCCTCGTCAGCACCTATCAACAAGCTGTGCTGCGGTCGGTGATCATGAACGCCACCGAGGAGCAGATGAAAGCCATCGGCGAGGTGGAGCGCGCCCGCATGGAGGCGGTGCAGTGCTACGTCGGCATCCGGGGATACCCCAACATCAGCGAGATGTCGGACATCCCCGCCGAGCGGATGGAACTCTATGAGAAGCACTGGTGGCACTACGTCCACTCCGACGTTCGCGTGCCGAATACCCGTTGGGTGGTGCTCCGGTGGCCCCTGCCCGGCATGGCGCAGGCGGCGGGGATGAGCACCGAAGCGTTCGAGGACTTCTACTTCCGAGTCTGCGCGGACGTGGACTACGCCCGGATGGCGCGGGCGATGGAACCCCTCCGCGAGCTGATGGACCGGACGGACCGCGTGCGGATCACCGGCCCCGGCACCGATCTCACCTTCAGCAAGAAAGGAATCCCCGCCATCCCCTGCGCCGGAGACCGGAATATCCCCGACGGCGAGTGCTTCACCTGCCCGGTGCGAGACTCGGTGAACGGGGTCATCCAGTTCAACTGCGAGACGCTCTACCGGGGGACGGTCTTCAATGGCATCCGGCTCGTCTTCCGGGATGGCCGGATCGTCGAGGCGACGGCGGCGGGCGACACGGAAAAGCTGAACGAAATCCTCGATTCGGACGAGGGCGCGCGGTACATCGGGGAGTGGTCGCTGGCGTTCAATCCCGCCATCACCCGCCCGATGAAGGACATCCTCTTCGACGAGAAGATCGCGGGAAGCTTCCACCTCACGCCCGGACAGGCTTACGAGGAGGCGGACAACGGCAACCGGAGCCAGGTCCACTGGGACATGGTCTGCCTGCAAATGGCGGAGCAGGGTGGCGGGGAGATCCACTTCGACGACGTGCTGATCCGCAAGGACGGCCTGTTCGTCCTGCCGGAGCTGCTGGAATTAAACCCCGACCGACTCTCACTGGGGAGTTAGGAAATTAGGGAATGGGGGAGTTGGGAAATTAGAGAGTTGCGCCCTCACCCCAATCAGGAGCCGTTCTTCGATTCGGCATCGGGAGAAAGGTCGCTGGCTTTGCGGGAGGCGCCTTCATTCGCTTTACAGGTGCGGAGCCACACGTTCTTCGGCGGGTTGTCGTATCCCTTCCAGGCGTAGGGGTCCACTCCCGCCACCGGGATCACGTCCCGGCGGTCCGCCGTGGCCGGGGTCTCCCCTTCCTTCAGGCTCCACGGCAGCCGCGACCACGCGTTGCAGTAGTGGTTCACCAGCACCCGCCGAAAGACGCTGCTCCGGTTCTTGAACGACCGGTGCAGCAGGTAGCCGTTGAAGAAGACCACCGTCCCCGCCTTCACCTCGACCGGGACCTCGCCGGATTCTTCAAAGCCGTAACTCTCCCCCGCGAAATCGAATTCGTCCGGATTGTCGTGCGTGCGCTGCGGATAGAGGTACCCCATGCGGTGCGAGCCGGGAATCACCCGGAGGCAACCGTTCTCCACCGTCGCATCATCCATCGCGATCCACGCCCCGATGAGCGAGCGGTCGCGGGTGGGGATGTAGATCTCGTCCTGATGCCACGCCTGTCCCTGGAACTGCGGCGGCTTCACGAAGAGCATGGACTGCATGCACTTCACGCTCCCGTCCCAGAACGGGAGATGCGCGGCGGTGATCTGGCTCAGCACGCCGCAGATCTTCGGGTGCTTCACGTACTTTTCGATGACCGGGCTGATGTAGTGCGGCTGGTGGATGCAGAGGATGCTTTCCAGGGTCTCCTGATCGCTGAGGGTTTCGGGGAGGGGCTGGAGGGTCTCGCAGGGATAGCCGCCTCGCGCGAGCTTCACGGCATCCCGGCGCAGCTCCTCGATCTCGTCCGGCGTGACGAGGTCCGGGACGGCAAGGAAACCGTTTTCAACGAAGGAGCGCACCTGGTCCTCGGACGCGATCTTCGGGACTTCGATCCGGGGCGAGACCGGGGCGGGGGAAAGTACGGCGGTGTCCATGAGGGATCTATCTCCATTGGGGCCTGAGGGTATCGGGAATCGACTTCCGGGTTCCTATTTACCCCTTTCCGATGATATTCCTCTCCATGGCTCCTTTATCGATCTCATTACGTCCGGAGTATGATCAAATGCTCGAAATTATAATAATTGATCGGAATTCTCTGTTACCTTGATCCGCTCATCGGGTCCTACAAAAAGGGATTACTGTAAGGAATCCATTACATTCAAGCGTACGAGCTTCACGGATGGAGTTTTTCTACTGCTCATCAGGAAGCAGTAGCACACTCAAACATTCTTCGATAGTGCCGGATTTAGAAAGGACACGGAAGTAATGAGTTCAGGATGGATCATGCTGGTCTTCGGGGCGATTCTGCTCGCCCAGGCGATCCCCGCCTCGGCGCTGACGCCGAAGTATCGGGAGACCGAGCGGGGGCTGATCCTCGAACGAGTCTCCCCGAACAATCCGATGATCTACGACAACGACTGGTGGAAGGACGTGCCCGACGCCGCTTACCTCTGGTCGAAGGCGAGCATGGGGCAGGCCGACCTGCGGGGCAATATCGTCTCCCGCGACATGTGGGGCTGGAAAGAAGGGTACACCTACAAGCTCGATCAGGGGATGAAGGACGCCCGCGCGCTGCTGGAGGCGGCGCGCAAGAGCGGCCTGAAGAAGATCCCCGACCCGATCCCCGGCGCGAACGAGGCGCTGGTGAAACCGGAGAGCGGCAAGATCGAGGAGACGAAATTCACGCGGTCGCCGGGCAGCGATCTCATCGTGGCCGAGGCGAAGAAAGCCTCCCCGAAGAGACCTTTGCTGGTGTACGCAGGCGGGCCGAGCACGACGGTGGCGGCGGCCTACCTCACCGACCCCTCCATTGCGGACCGGGTGATCGTGTTCCAGATCGATGGCGGGGCTTACAACGGTAAAGACTCCTGGTCGTGGGAGATCATGAAGCAGCGACTCCCGTTCGCCAACTGGGCGCGGGGCTACTTCTGGGGCGACTGGAGCGGCTGGAATCCCGACCGGTTCAAGGCTTTGCCGAAGAACCCGCTCGGCGACGTGATGCGGGAGTACGCCCACAGCGATCTCGGCAAGGCGAACCAGTGGGGCGACGGCGCGTGGATCTTCGCCACCTTCGCTCCTCGGAGCATCACGAAAGCGGAGAGCTACGACAACGTGGCGATCACCGTCCCGAAGGCGGGGACGAACGTGAAGGCGATGGAGGCGGAGTTCTTCGCCACGATGACGAACCCGAAGGTGTACGGGAACACGCCGAAAGGCGAAGCAAAGTAGAGTGATCTCCGGAGATCACCTTCCAATCCCTGCCTTCACCTCCCCAACACCCGATGCCCAATACTCCAATGCTCAACGCCCTTCAGTTCTACCTCTTCACGATTCTCGCGATGGATCGGTCCGCTTATGATGAAGATCTCAATCCTCACGGCTTCAAGCCTGTTCATATTAGGGGTCGCCGCGTTGCCCGCTAAAGCCGCTTCTCTCGATTACCGGGTCTCCTGGATCGGGAACAGCTACCCCGGAGCGAAGCGGTGGGTGCAGCAGAACGTGAAGAGCATCCATGTCACAACGGACGGGACGGTGTATGCCGTCGTCGAGTGGGACGAAGCGGGCCGGGAGGTCGGCGTGTATAAGGACGGGCAGGCCGTCGCAATGGCGGGCCACTCCCACGGGTGGGGATATCACGGCGGCACGGCGGTCGCGGTGAACGAAAAGTACGTCTACTTC
>JAHWJO010000263.1 GCA_019348365.1 Armatimonadota bacterium
CCCCCCCCAACCGCCGACCCCCCCCGCCCGCCGCGCCCCCCGGCCCCGCCCCCACCCCCCCCCCCCCCCCCCCGCCCCGGCCCCCCCCCCCCCCCGGGCGCCCCCCCCCGGCTACCTCCTCGAAAAGTCCCACACGGTGGACAACATCGTCCTCTTCGTCCTCCTCTGCACGTACTTCCGCGTGCCGCCTCAGTTCCAGCACCGCGTCCTCTTCTGGGGCGTGGTGGGGGCGCTGATCATGCGGGGCGCGCTCATCCTCATCGGCGCGGTGCTGCTCGCCCGGTTCCACTGGATCCTCTACCTCTTCGGGGCGTTCCTCGTGCTCACAGGAATCAAGCTGTTCGTGATGAAGGGTAAGGAGATGGACCCCGGCAAGAACCCGATGGTCAAGCTATTGAAGCGCCTCATGCCATTCACCCCCGACTACCACGGGTCGAAGTTCTTCGTCCGGAAAGAGGGCCTGCTCGTCGCCACGCCCCTCTTCCTCGTCCTGATCCTGGTGGAAACGACGGACCTGATCTTCGCGCTGGACTCCATCCCCGCGATCTTCGGCATCACCCGCGATCCGTTCATCGTCTTCAGCTCCAACGTATTCGCCATCCTCGGCCTGCGCTCGCTGTATTTCCTGCTGGCGGGGGTGATGAACCGGTTTCATTACCTCCATTACGGCCTCGCGCTGGTGCTCATCTTCATCGGGACGAAGATGATGATCGCCGATCTCTACAAGATCCCGGTGGGGATCAGCCTCGGAGTCATCGCGCTGATCCTGGGGACCTCCGTGGCGGCATCGCTGATGAAGCCAGTCCCGGAGGGAAAAGAGGGGGATCAGCTATCGGAGGAGGGAGAGATTCCGGAGCCCCAACCCGCCGCCGGAGCGCTGCATTAACTACAATCCATAGTATGAATTCATGTGTGAACCGAATTCCGACATGAACGACGCGTGAAAGGAGCATGACCATGCGATGCCCCGTCTGCACCGACGTGGATCTGACGATGACCGACCGCCAGGGCGTGGAGATCGACTACTGTCCGAACTGCCGGGGGGTCTGGCTGGACCGGGGGGAACTGGACAAGATCATCGAACGGTCCGCTGCCCTCACACCCGAACGCCCCGAGCCGGTCCGGGACCGCCCCGCCGAGCGTCCCCGGTACGAGGATCGGGGCGAGCGGCGCTACGAAGGCGGATACGACGATTACGCCCGGCGAAAGAAGAAGAAAGGGTTCCTCGGGGAACTGTTCGACTTCGACTGAGAATCCGGTGTCTTCCCCTCTCCGGCACCGGCAGTGAAGCTGGAAGGGGTGCCAGAATGTGGAAAAGATCGCCCACCCCCTTCCGTGTGTCCTCTTAAGGAGAGAATGTACGGAAGGGGGTGGGCGATCTTTGTTATCTACAGTCGGGGAGGCTTACTCGATCTCGAAGAGTTCCGCAACCCTGGCATGAAATCCGGGGAGCAGGTCGCCCCCTTCGATCTCGTCCTCCGCTTCCAAGGTGACGGATTCCGTGGGAGAGGTGTAGACCCTCAGCCGCCGGGGTTCGGGGAAGAGGTGCCACACCTGCTTCGCGCTGGATTCGAAAGACTCCTCCACCTTGCGGATCATCTCTCCCCGATCTTCAGAGACGGAAATCACCTCGATACAGAGATCCGGGGCGGCATCACCAAACGCGTTTGGCGTTATCCCACCGGGCAGGCGCTCCTTCAACGTGAAGGAGATATCCGGGCAACGGATATTCCCCGATTTCATACGGAACCCGGCTGAAGAAGCGGAAAGGGTCCCTCTCCCCCGCGTGAAGGGGTGCAGCATCGCTCCAACGTGCATCACAATGGCATCATGTCTCATATAGACCGGGGACACTATCTTTGCCTCTCCCTCCACTAGCTCGTACTTGTAACCGTCTTCCGGCAGGCGCAGGAATTCGTCTTCAGTCATCCGAGCTTTCGAGATCGCCATAGTGATGCTCCGTCCTTCTAGCTCTTCGTGATCGCCTCGTCGAGGTTGAGGAGGGTACTCGCCACCGTCGTCCAGGTTGCCAGCTCCACCGGGTCCAGCCGTTCGTTCCGCTTCGATTCACCGACGGCGAGGAGCTTCTTCGCGCCTTCCCTGTCCTTGTTGAACCGCAGCATCTCCTGGTTGTAGAGGCCGAGAAGCACGCTCATCTCCTCGTCCGCCGGCTCGCGGGAGAGGACCAGCCGGAACGCGTACCGGAGGCGGTCCTTCACGGCGGCGACGGGCTCGGATTCTCCCATGACGGCGGGGTTGCGCGGCGCGCCCTCCGCCTCTACCAGCAGCCGCTCGGCGAGCTTGCGGGCGGCCTCCACGTAGGTCGGATCGTTCATCAGAACGAGGGCCTGGAGGGGCGTATTCGTCACAGAGCGGCGCACGATGCAGAACTCCCGTTCCGGCGCGTCGAAGGTCTGGAGCGAGGGGGGCGGCACGGTGCGCTTCCAGAAGGTGTACATGCTCCGTCGGTAGAGGGCTTCACCCTTATCCTGCTCGTAGAACTGCGCGGTGAAGCCGCCCTTGAACGAGATCTCCTCCCAGAGCCCGGCGGGCTGGTAAGGCCGCACGCTCGGGCCGCCGATCTTCTCCCCGAGCAGCCCGCTCACCGCGAGGGCCTGGTCCCGGATGAACTCGGCGGGGAGGCGGACTCGCGGCCCCCGCGCAAGCAGCCGGTTCTCCGGGTCCTTCTCCCGCAGCTCCGGCGTGAGCTTCGAGGACTGCCGGTACGCCGACGAAGTGACGATCATCCGGACCATCGCCTTGGTGTCCCAGCCGGTGCGCATATACTCCGTGGCGAGCCAGTCGAGAAGCTCGGGATGGGAGGGGCGCTCGCCCTGCACGCCGAAGTCCTCCGAGGTCTTCACCAGCCCCGTCCCGAAGAGCATCTGCCACAGGTGGTTAACCGCCACCCGCGAGGTGAGGGGGTGCTGCGGGTCCACGAGCCACTGCGCGAGGCCGAGGCGGTTGCGCGCTGCGCCGGGGGGCATGGCCGGGAGGAACCCCGGCGTGCCCGGCGACACCTTCTCGCCCTTCTGGTCGTACATGCCGCGCAGGAGGACGCGGGTCTCGCGGGGCTTGTCGAGCTCCTTCATCACCATGGTGGTTGGGATCGCGTTGTCGTGGTCGTCGCGCATCTTGCGGGCTTCGGCCAGCGCCGCCGAGAGCTTCTTGTGCGGCTCGTCCACGTTATCCAGGTAGTACTTCTTCAGGGTCTCTTTCTGCTTGTCGTCGCGCTTCACCGCCGGGGTGGCGAGGATCGGGCGGAGGAGCATGAACCCCGCGAGGTGGCTCACTTCAGCCGGGGCAAGTTCGCGGTCGTAGATCCGTACCTCGTCGATGAGGCCTCGGAACGGCGCGCCGGGGGTCCGCCGCCCGATCCGCGCAGGCTTGTCGGTCCAGATCGTGCCGGAGAGCTTGTCGTGGGTGACTTCCATCTCGGCGGGTTGGCCGTTCACGTACACCTTCACGCCCTTGGCTTTCGAGGAGCCGTCGTAAGTGACGAACAGGTGAGACCACTGCTTCTGGGGGACGGCATTTTTCGCGTTGACGCGAATCGCGTTCCCCTCCCACTCGTGGACGAGGTGGACGAACGCCTTGCCGTCGCCGAGGTAGAGGTCCCAGCCCCGGAACTTCGCGTCGTCGTCCATGCGGGAGAGGACAGTCATCGCGCCGCCGGCGGTGGGGTAGACCCACGCGCCGTAGGAGAATTTGTTTGTGCGGTCGAGGTCCGGCGTGGAGGCGAGCTCGACGTGGGTGTCGCCGTCGAACTCGAACGCGCCCGCGAACTGGCCGTCCTTCCATGCGGCCTTGCCCTTCACCGCGCCCGATCCTTTCCCCGCGGCATCCTTCGCCGCCTCACCCGATTTATCGTCGAGGGGGTAGTGGGCGACGAGCCCGGCGGTCTGGGGCGTCTCCTTCGCCAGCGCGGCGAGGGTCGTCTTCTCCCACTCAGCCTGGGCGGGTCCCGCTTCAGCGACGCGGGCCTTCAGAGCGTTCTCGGCTTCGGCGAGCTTCGCGTTCAGCTCCTCCAGTTTCTGCGTCTGCTCCGGCGTAGGGACCTTCATCATCGGGTTGGCGTTGCCCTTCTGGCCGTCCAGCCCCTGCTCGGCGATGCTGTTGAAGAAGGCGTAGAGCTTGTAGTAGTCGTTCTGGGTGACGGGGTCGTACTTGTGGTCGTGGCACTGGGCGCACTTCACCGTCAGGCCCATGAAGGCAGTGGTGGTCGTGTCGATCCGGTCGAAGACGTAGGCGGCCTGGTACTCTTCCGGGATGGCCCCGCCCTCGAAGTTGATGGGATGGTTGCGATTGAAGCCGGAGGCGATCTTCTGGTCCATGGTGGCGTTGGGGAGCATGTCGCCCGCGAGCTGCCAGGTGAGGAACTGGTCGTAGGGGAGGTTCTGATTGTACGCGCGGATGACCCAGTCGCGCCAGGGCCACATGTCGCGGTGGCTGTCGATATGGTAGCCGTGGGTGTCGGCGTAACGGGAGAGGTCGAGCCACTGGAGGGCCATCCGCTCGCCGTAGTGGGGGGAGGCGAGGAGGCGGTCCACCGCGCGCTCGTACGCGCCGGGCTGGTCGTCGGCGAGGAAGGCGCGGACCTCGTCCGGGGCGGGGGGCAGGCCCGTCAGGTCGAAGGTGACGCGGCGCAGGAGCGTGATCTTTCCGGCTTCGGGGGCGGGTTTCAGCCCTTCGCCCTCCATCCGGGCGAGGAGGAACCGGTCCACGGGGTTGCGGGGCCAGTCGGCCTGTTGTACCGGGGGCGGGGTGACGCGCCGGGGCGGGAGGAACGCCCAGTGACGGCCGTAGGATGCGCCCTGCTCGACCCAGTTTCGCAGCGTCTCGATCTGCTCTTTTGTGAGGGTCTTGTGGGAAGAGGCGGGCGGCATTTTCATCGGGCCGTCCATGGTGATCCGCTGGATCAGGCTGCTCTTCTCCGGCTTGCCGGGGACCACGGCGGCGAATCCGGAGGCGAGCTTCATCATCGCGCCTTCGGGGGTGTCGAGCCGCAGCCCGGCCATGCGGGTCTTCGGGTCGAAGCCGTGGCAGGCGAAGCAGTTATTGGAGAGGAGGGGCCGCACGTCGCGGTTGAAATCGACGCGCGGAGCCGAGGCGTTCGCCAGGGAAGTAAGGGCGAACAGCCCGAACAGCCCCCAGAGCGCCCCGATGGTGTTTCTGCCCCTCTTTTTGATCACAAACATGCGGTATTCCTCACCTGTGGCTCATCAAGCCGACCGAAGCGTTAAGATGTACGGGTATAATGGCTATGTTGCGCGGTTATCCCTATATTACCATTGATGGTGTAGATCAGTCACTTGTTACCGATTCTTTTGTGGACAATAGCGCGACGGAAAGAGTTGTACGGAGATAAGAAGATGAGGACGATAGGGACGCAGGATCAGGAGAGCGGGAGGCGGGCCGAGTGAAGAGTTTGCAATCATGAGCGATGCTACGCAGAGTCCGTCCGAAGCGGCGGCGCGGCTGACGCAGCTCATCCCGGAGATCCTCCGGCAGTGGGAGAGCATCGTCCGGAGCGAGATTTCCCCTGCTCGCGACGAGGACCGCCCCCAGTTGCTCGACTCGCTCCCCCAATTCCTCATGCGCCTGGTGGAGGACCTGGAGGCGAACGATCCGCAGCGCGATCCCATCGACGTAGTGAAAGCCCGCGAGCACGGGGAGCAGCGCGCCCGCCTCGACGGTTACACGCTCCAGCAGGTCATCCGGGAGTACCACCTGCTGAGGCGAGTCCTGTCGGACCTGCTGGAGAGCCAGCGGCCCCTGAGCCGGGATGCCGACCGGATCGTGCAGGGGGCGATTGACCTTGCGGTGCAGAAGGCGTCCGCCCAATTCGTGGAGAGCCTGGCGCAGCGGAGGGAAGAGTGAGAGGAGGGCGGCTGTGGGTCAGGGTTGTAGTGAGCCCTGCTCTTCCCGTCCGGTATCCAAATCCGCCCGGCGATGCCATCGTAGGTCCCAAATCTCCGCCGAATCGGAGAGGATGACGTGGATCGCTTCCGCCGCTTCGGGACGAATGTTCCGCTTGCGCCCGCCGAATAGGGATGCAATGAACCCGCAGTCGCGCTCCAACTCCCCAATCCAATCCCCCTCTTCGTTTTCGTCACCGGGCCGGAATCCGAGTACGAAGCAGTACTCCTGACCTTGGAGCTTGAAGCGGAGATACCACCCGAAGTCTTCCTGCCCCGGCTCTTCCTCAGCGTCGATTCCTCGGTCATAAAGCGCCTGAATCATCCACCGCGCCAGGTCGTCTCCAAAGCAGCAAGGGTTGATGAAGTGCTCCTTCGGCTCCGTCGTGTTGAACGCCGAGCTTTTGAAGGTAACGGTCGTGCGTTCCTGCGGCATCGATTTCCGCCTATTCTTCATTTCTGCCGTCGTTCCCGCAACTCTCCTCCAAAATCTCCCGGACGAGTTGCAGGCGTTCCGGGTCCGAATCCGTTTTGCTTCTCTCCCGAAGGATCTGTAAAGCTCTCCCGTTTTCCGTTTCCTCCGCAATAAAACCCAGTGCGGAAAGCGCGAAGTAGTGGGCGTCTTCATCTTCAGGGGTAGATAGAAGCTTTTCCAGAGGGCCGATCAATTCTTCGGAGGGATAATCCATAGCCCAGTGGGCTGCCCACCAGCGAACCCCTCTGTAAGGGCTGCACAGCGCCTCCTTTATATGCGGTACGACGAGAGAGGGGTCATGATGTAATTGATTAGCCGGTAAGAGATCAGGGAGAGGAATGAGCAAACTGCCTGGA
>JAHWJO010000019.1 GCA_019348365.1 Armatimonadota bacterium
AGGTGGACGAGAACGTGCAGCCGTTCTCCGCCGCCAAGGATGTGATCGCGAACCTCCAGGAATTGCAG
Source organism: Armatimonadota bacterium (assembly GCA_019348365.1). Taxonomy (GTDB): domain Bacteria; phylum Armatimonadota; class DTGP01; order DTGP01; family JAHWJO01; genus JAHWJO01. The sequence continues at coordinate 69 of JAHWJO010000019.1, forward strand.
AAGTCGGAGCCCAAGCCGAGCCTGACCAATTCCCGCGAGCTGGACCTGCTGATCAACGAGTACACGGCGGCTGTGAAGAAGGATCCGACCAACCGGAAAGCCACCACTGATCTGGCGACGGCGCTGTACCTGAAGGGTCGCAACGTCATGCTCGACGATTGGCTGACTCCCGGCCTCCGGTATCCGATGGCCCTGAAGTTCTTCGACGATGCGCTGAAGTACAACCCGAACCTGGTGGCGGCGCAGGAGGACAAGGCCGCCGTGGAAGCGCGGTTGAAGGAGCAGAAATAACGACCCTTCTCATAGAGTCGCGGGAACGATGAGGGGAAATAGACGAGGGGCCGCTGGAAATTTCCAGCGGCCCCTCATTTCATTCTTGCGGATGTATCTCCAGCGCTTATACGAACGCGATGTCGTCGTCTTCCCAGGGGAGCGCGACGACGTAGCTGATCTCCGGCACGTTCTCGCGGATGACGTGCGCGATCCCCATTTGCAAGGTGACGTGCGACATGGGGCAGCGGACGCATGCCCCCAGCATCCGTACGGATGCGGTCCCGTCCTGCGCGTTCACTTCCGCCAGCTCCACATCGCCGCCGTCGGCCTGGATCGCCGGTCGAACCCGATCCAGAGCGTTGTCCACCCGTTGCCACAGCTCTTTTTCAACTAAGGTCATTTATAAGTCTCCGCATTAGTGCTGAATCTATTCTCTTCGGGGGTCGCGCCCTCACCCCGTCGCTCACCTTCGTTCGCGACGGCCCCTCTCCCAATCCTGGGAGAGGGGATCGGAACGTACCGCTTTACGGGTCAGGCCGCACTCATTCAAGGAGAGGTGAGTGGGAGGGGTCTGAATTCCTTTGAATCTAATCGCTCTCATCCGGTTCAGTTTAGGCTCGATATCCGTCTAATCCGAAGCCGAAGCGTCCCTCATCAGATTCCCTCTCCCAGGATTGGGAGAGGGCCAGCGCGGAGCGCGGGGGTGAGGGCGTTTTCTATCGCCTACACCCCCGAAGGTTCGCTCCGCATCATCGCGACGACGCTGACGCGGGCGGCCAACAATTGGGCGGCGTTGCGGAACGCATCCGCCTCCGGGCCGTTCGGCTTCGTCGCCATGATCGGCTCCCCCTGATCCCCGGAGCGGGACAACTCCGGCGTGAGCGGGATCGAGCCCAGGAACGGCACGCCGAGACGGTCGCTGGCCTCCTGGCTCGCCCCATGCCCGAAGATGTTGGTCTCCTCGTGGCAGTTGGGACAGTGAAAGGTGCTCATGTTCTCGATGATGCCCAGGATCGGCACGTTCATCTGGCGGAACATCACGAGGGCCTTCGTGGCGATGGTCAGCGCCACCGCCTGAGAGGTCATGACGATCACCGTCCCCGTCAGCGGCACGGATTGGGAGAGGCTGATCTGCGCGTCGCCCGTCCCCGGCGGCAGGTCCACCACGAGGTAATCGAGCTCGCCCCACTCCACGTCGCGGAGCATCTGCTGGATGGCGCTGTGGATCATCGGGCCGCGCCACATCACGGGCTGATCGCTGGGAAGCAGGAACCCGAGCGACATGATCTTGATGTCGAACTTATCGACCGGGATGATCTTGCTGTTGACGACTTCCGGCTGCCCCTCCTCGCCGACCATGAGCGGGATGCTCGGGCCGTACACGTCCGCGTCGAGCAGGCCGACCTTTGCGCCGGATTCCGCCAGCGCGATGGCGAGGTTGAGGGCGACGGTGCTCTTTCCGACCCCGCCCTTGCCGCTCGCCACAGCGATGATGTTGCGGACTCCCGGCACGAGCGCCTCCTGGCCGGACCCGCGCCCCGCCATCACCCGGCTGCTCATCTCGATCTCGATCTCTTCCACGCCGTCGAGCTGGCGGACGGCCTGGCGGCAATCCTCTTCGATCTGCTCCTTCAGGGGGCAGGCGGGCGTGGTCAGCTCGACCGTGAACGCCACCTTGTCGCCGCTGATAACGATATCTTTCACCATCCCCAGGCTCACGATGTCGCGGCCCAGGTCGGGGTCCTGAACGTGACTCAACGCCGCTAAGACGGCATCTTCCGTCACCGATGGGTTGGCCATGGAATTCTATTCTCCTCGCTGCCGCCCGCCCCGGAGGGAAACGACAGAACGATAAGTCAAAATAATATGTTGAACCGAACGCCCTACACCCGATCGTTCGAGGTTCAGGGAGGTGCGAACGCGTTCGGTCCAACGGTCTTCCTGAAAATAAGCGTCAGAACATTATGAAATATTTAACCGGGTTAAATTATACACCCGGAGAAGGATTATGACAACTTGCCGGGAATTCGGCAGGAAAGGTTCCGGCGTAAGCGACAGAGGGGGGGACCTTTCTCCCTTCAGGGATAACGCTCCGTGAGGGTTCGTTATCACGCCGGATAGACGCTTTCCCTTTATTCTCAGGGTCAACCCGATTATCATATCTTTCGGTGGCTTCGCCTCGCTTTGGCGAGGAGAACCGCTCCCCGCCTGAGAATGGAAGGTTGATTCGGACCCGGAGAGCCGCCGGGTGATACGCTGACAGACGGATGATTGACCCCCGACCGGAAAGAGGACCTCGATGAGCCAACGGCCCGACAAACGCGCCCCCGACCAGATGCGCCCCGTTAAGATGACTCGCCAATATAACAAATATGCGGAAGGCTCCTGCCTCATCGAGGTGGGCGATACGCGGGTGATCTGCACCGCGTCCGTGGAGGACCGCGTGCCCCCGTTCCTCCGGGGCACCGGGCAGGGGTGGGTCAGCGCCGAATACGGGATGATCCCCCGCTCGACGAGCCAGCGGATGCAGCGCGAGACGGGCAAGCCGTCAGGGCGGACGCTGGAGATCCAGCGGCTCATCGGGCGATCTTTGCGGAGCATCACGGACCTGAAGGGGTTCGGGGACCGGACGGTCTGGATCGACTGCGACGTGATCCAGGCGGACGGCGGCACCCGTACCGCCGCCATCACGGGCGCGTTCGTCGCGCTGGTGGACGCGTTCGACTCGCTGAAAAAGCGCCAGGTGATCAACCGCATCCCGATCTTCGATCAGGTCGCCGCGACGAGCGTCGGGGTCGTCGGAACGGAGGAGCGGCTGGACCTGATGTACGAAGAGGACTCCATCGCCGAGGTGGATATGAACGTCATCATGACGGACAAGAAGAAGCTGGTGGAGATTCAGGGGACGGCGGAGGGCGCGCCGTTCAGCCGCGACACCATGAACCGCCTCGTCAACCTCGCCGAGAAGGGGATCACGGAGCTGCTGCAAATGCAGCGGGACGTGCTCAAGGGCACTTTCCAGTAGAAGGCCCCACTCCCGGCTTGCTCAGGGGATATGTGGGGAGTCGCCCTCACTCCCAGACGGCTCCACGATGACAGATCTCTATGCGTCTTATTACGGCCACTCATAATACCGGCAAGCTCCGGGAACTGCGCCAGCTCCTCGCCGCCCTCCCGGTGGAGGTCGTTTCCGCCCATGAAGCGGGGCTGCCGGAAGTGGAGGAGACCGGGACCACGTTTGTAGAGAACGCCCGGCTCAAAGCTCATGCGGCGCTCCGGCACACCGGCTGCGCCTCACTGGGGGAGGACAGCGGCATCGAGGTGGATGCGCTGGACGGCGAACCCGGCGTCTACTCCAGCCGATTTGCGGGACCGGACGCCACCGATGAAGACCGGAACATCGTGCTGATGCAGCGGCTCTCCGGCGTGCCGGACGAAGCGCGCGCCTGCCGGTACCGGAGCGTGGTCGTGCTGGCCCTCCCGGATGGGCGCGAGTTCGTCCGCGAGGGGACGTGCGAGGGGCGGATCGCCCGCGAGCCGCGCGGACAGAACGGCTTTGGATACGACCCGATCTTCTACCTGCCCGACCGGGGCCGCACCATGGCGGAGCTTTCGCCGGAGGAGAAGAACCGGATCAGCCACCGGGGCAAAGCCCTGAACGGATTGAAGGAACTGATCTCTTCTCTCGTCGGGCCAGGGGAAGGGGCTCCGAGGGCGGAAGAAGACGAACCGTATCGGAATTCCTGAGCCGATTCCCCGCCGCGCCAGACCCTTCCGATCCGAAGTTCGGCCCCCTTCGCGCTGTCAGCTCGCCGCCTCCATGGAGATCATTTCCAGGGATCGGGGAAGAGGCTGTACAGCAGGTTCCGCGTCCGGGGCTCCGCCATCATCGGTTCCGCCGCGTCCCGCCACTGGAAGAAATGCGGCGTCTGCTTGTGCGCCTCGAAGTCCTCGGGGGTGCGGTAGACTTCGTATAGCATGAAGTGGGTTTCGTCCTCCGCGTTCTGGAGCACGTCAAACCGCAGGCAGCCGGGCTCCCGAACGCTCCCCTCGTGATTCCGGCGGGTGGCGGCCTTGAAATCCTCGATGCGCTCCGGTTTCACCTTGATACTCACGCTCACGACGTACATGGTTTCTCCCCGTTAATGAACAGCAGGCAAAAATACAAAAATAGAGGCAGGAAATGATCCTGCCTCTATTACGCGTTTGCGGATGAGGTTCCTTCCGGGGCTTCCGTCAGGTCTACTCCTGAGTCGGATAGGCTTTCCAGTTCTCGTTGATCTTCAGCATCCCGCGTTTCACCAGCTTGACATGCCCGTCGGTGTAGACGATGTTGGCGGTCTTGTTGTGGCGATAACGGACTTTGCCTTTATTTGCATTGATATCGTCGTCGACGCGGGTCGCCTCCGTCTTATCCGTCGCCGGATCCCAGTACCAGAAGGTGGCGCTGCTGTTGAAGTCCCATTCCGGGATCTGGGCGCCATCCCCGAACCAGACCATATCCGCAATGTTCTTGATATCGGCCTGGGTGATGGTGCGTCCCTGATCTCCCGCCCACGGATTGTAGCTGTAGGCGAAGCGTTTGCCTTCCGGCGCGGAGGCGCAGGTGCGGATACTGGTGCCGACCTCCCATTTGCTGTTGCCCTGTCCCTCCCCGATGTAAGGGCGGAGGACGATCTGCCAGTGCCCGTGCTGCTTCGCCGCTCCCAGGGAGGGGTCATCGTACCAGCCCATCGGCAGAGTCTCGTCGTATTCCTGAGTGTACAGGAGTCCGGCGGTACCCAACTGCCTGAGGTTGGAAGCGCAGGAGGAGGTCCGGGCCTTTTCCCGAGCCTGAGCAAAAACAGGGAAGAGAATGGCGGCCAGGATCGCGATGATCGCGATGACGACGAGCAGTTCAATGAGGGTGAAACCACGTCTGTTTTTCATTAATGTGAACATCCTTTAATGCGTCTAAACTCCAGGTAATGCGTCTAAACTACAGGCACGTAGATCTCGTGCCGGAATATCTGCCGGAGGCCCTTTGCTCTATCATACAAGGATGAAGAAAACGTGACAAGCAGGGAAGTTCCCTCCAGTTCCCCGCTGGTCTCCTGCACTGAAGAGCCGTTGAAGCCGAACGCGCCGGACAAGGGTCACTCCTCCGGACGGACGGAGGTCCGCATGGAGCCCCTCGACCCCGCCCGGCGACGTCCGATCCGGGGTTTCTTCTCTCGCTCCAGCCTCTCTTCGATCAGCTCGCGGATTCGTTCTCCGGTGAGGGAGCGGTGCCGGAGGAGGTGGTCGGCCACCCGATCCACGAGGTCCCAGCGGCGGTGCAGAAACTCCCAGAGGAGCGCGGATTCCGCGCGGAGATACTCCTCCGCGTTGTCCCTGTCCATGTAGCGGGAGACCTCTTCCCGCGCCTTCCGATAGAGCTCGGACTCCTCGCGGATCGCTTTTTCGGGATCAGGATCGCCCCTGTAGATCCAGTAGGCCACGTCCCCGGCCAGCCCGAGCCGCGCCGCCACCCGCGCCCGGATAGCATCGTTCAACTGCGTGAGGGTGGCCCGCTCGTGCGACGGAGCGCCCTCCACGTCGTAGAGCGGAACCCCGGCGGTGGCATAGATCCCGGAGGTGCAGGGGGTCCCATCCGGCAAGATCTCCGTGATGACGTCCATCTTGACGACGGGGCAGTCCAGCGCTTCCGAAACCAGGGCGACTCCCGCAAACGCGATGGCCGTCTCTTTCGGGTCGTGGGTGGCTTCAGGATCGGGGATCGTTTCAGGATCGGGGGTCGCTTCCATGTCGTGGATCTTTTCACTCATCCTTTTACCGCATTCGTCCCATCAAGACGGCTGCCCCGGCGGGGCAGGGGTCCTCACGCCGGAAGAACGTCCGCTGCCGAACAGAAGGAATCATCTGTCCTGCGAGCGGCAAGCGCCCCTCGCCCCGTTCTCGCATCTCCGTCCCGGCAGAGGAACGGATTCAGTATCCCATTTTTCCTCCCGGCATGGAAGACCTGCGGGAGATCCGCCGCAGTTCCTCCGTCCCTCCTCCCGGACCTCCCCGGCGCATCCGTTCGCGTTCGGACGTCCGGCGCATGCGGGATTCGGGATCGCGAGCCCTACGCGAAGCCGGGGCCGGTTTCCTGGCAACGGACCTCCTCCCATCGCCTGACCGATGCCATCATGGGCAAGAGCCGGGCTTTTATCTTACAATATTACAATAAGCGGCGAGCGGGCGGGCGAAGAGCCGTCTTCTCCGCTTGCGTCCCGGTCGTGCGGCGGGAGAGCTCGCCGCGCAGGGAGACCGGTTTCCTTCCCTCCGGTTCGCACCCTGATCTTCTCCTTATCTTCTTTCGTTCGTTACGACCCATCCCATGCAGGTTCGCGTAGAAGATGTCACCTATATAGCGGGCGGGCGGGAGATCCTCCGGCAGGCCAGCCTGATCGCGCCGGAAGGCCAGATCACGGCCATTATGGGCATGTCAGGCATGGGAAAAAGCACCATCCTCAAGTGTATCGGCGGCCTGATCAAGCCCGCGCGGGGGCGCATCTTCATCGGGGAGACGGACATTGTCCCGCTCACCGAACGGCAGCTCCATCCGGTCCGCGCCGATCTGGGGATGGTGTTCCAGTACGCCGCCCTTTTCGACTCGATGACGGTTTATGAGAACATCGCGTTCGGCGCCCGCCGCCAGAATCCCCAGCTGAGCCGCCCGGAGGTGGACCGGATCGTGGCGGAAAAGCTGGAATGGGTGGGGCTGGAAGGCACGCAGAACCGGATGCCGTCGGAGCTGTCGGGAGGGATGCAGAAGCGGGTCGGGCTGGCCCGCGCCCTCGCCACCGAGCCGCAGGTCCTCCTCTACGACGAGCCGACGAGCGGACTCGACCCGATCATGGCGCACATCATCGACGATCTCATCGTTGAGATGAAGGAGCGGCTCCAGGTCACGTCCCTCGTCGTGTCCCACAATTTGGAGAGCATCTGGAGAACTGCCGACCGAGTGGCTATGATACATGAGGGAAGGATCATTGCCGAGGGCGCCCCGGCAGAGCTCCAGGCCTCATCGGACCCCGCGGTACAGCAATTCATCGAGGGCCGCGCGGAAGGCCCCATCGCCCCCGGGCGTTGAGCGTCGGGCGTTGAGCGTTGAGCGTTGAGCGTTGAGCGTTGAAAACGACGGCCCTGCACGTTTTGTCACGGAGATGCTCGGAAGTTCACCCGAAATATATTGCCGCCGTACTCAACGCCCGACACTCAACGCCCGACACTCAACGCCCAACACCTGTTCATCTGATCCCAAGGAGTACCGATGCATTTCCGTACCGCTACTAAAGTCGGGCTGGCCGTGGTCACGTCGGTCGCCGCTTTCTTCGCCATCTGGTACTTTCTGATCGGGCAGGGGATCTTCACCCCGGCGTACTTTCTCCAAGCCAAATTCCCCGATGCCCAGAACATCACGGAGGGGGCTCCCGTCCGCATGGCCGGGGTGCAGATCGGCACGGTGGATGAGATCACCCTCGCGGCTGACAATCAGGCGCTCCTGAAGCTGCGAATCTACGGCGAGCAGGCCATCCCCGCGCGCTCCCGGTTCGTCATCACCGCCGGGGGCCTGATCGGGGAAAAGTACGTCAGCATTATCCCCTCGGAGAACGAGACCGCCATCATCGAGAAGAATACGACCGTGCAGGGGCAGCCGACGATCCAGATCGAAGATCTGATGGCGAAGGCGAGCCAGCTCGCCGGGTCGGCGGATCAGGTCATCCAGGAATCGCGGCTGGCGCTCCGGGATACGCGCATCGCCATCCGGGACCTGAGCCGGTACGTTCAGGACCCCCGGGTGAAGGATTCCCTCCTCGATTCCATGCGCAACGCCGAGATCGCCAGCGCGAACATCGCCCGCGCCACCCGGACGGCGGATGAAACCGCCCGGCAGTTCCAGGTCATCGTCGCCGGAACGGAGCCGGGCCTCAATCGGACCATGGGATCGGTACAGCGGTCCGCGCAGAACGTGGAGGACCTGACCGGCGCCCTCAACGAGATCGTGGCGGGCGAGGACATCAAGTCCGGCCTCGGCGCGACGATGAACAACATGCGCCTCGCGTCCGAGCAGCTACCGGTGATCACCCGGCAAATGGCGGCCATCACCGCCAACGTGGAGAAGTTCACCGGCGACCCCGCCCTGGCCGGAAACCTCCAGGCGACGACGGAAAACCTCCGTGTGGCTTCGGAACAGGCGCGGCTTTCGGCGGAGGCGATCAACATCACGGTCCAGCGGCTCACCGGGCGCTTCACTCGCCCCAGGCCTGCCGGAGACCCGCCGCAGGGAACGAAGGGAACGCTTCGCACTCTGGCCCGGCACAGCACCCTGGACCTCGTGCAGAATTTCGAACCCGGTCACTTCCACGCGGACGTGAACACCCTCTTTCCGTTCGGGGAAAACTCGTTTGTCCGGGCCGGTCTGTACGGCCTGGGAGAAGAGAACCGGCTCAATCTCCAGATGGGCCAGTCCATCGACGAGCGGTGGAGCGCGCGATACGGTGTTTACCGGGGGTGGCTGGGTTTAGGATTGGATCAGAATCTTGGACAGCCGACCGGCTTCAGTGTGAACCTCTACCGCCCGAACAAGCCTTCTCTGGACATCTACGCCCGGAAGAGGCTGAACGAGAACACCAGTATCGTCGTCGGAGCGGAACGGATCTTTCAGAACCCGACTCCCAGCATCGGGGTGCAGATCCGGCGGTAAGCGGATTCAGATAGGGATGTACCCTATATCGAGCGGGGTTATCGATTGAGCAGACCCAGACGCTCAAACTCACGGGCGAGGGAGTCCGCGTCCGTATGATGGATCGCCGCCATTCCCACCGACCTCGCCCCTTCAACGTTCTCCTCGATGTCGTCGATGAAGACGTGCGCTTCCGGCGGCAGCCCCGTCGCGCGGATGACCTGCTCGTAAATGGCCGGGTCGGGCTTCTCCAGCCCCATCTCATGCGAGGTCCAGGCGCGGTCGAAACGCCGGATCATTTCGCCGTGGCGCGCCAATATCCAGTCCCAGTGGATGGCGTTGGTATTCGAGAGGATGTGACGCTCGCGGACGGGAGCGGAGAGGATGAGGGAGATCGTCGCTTCGTCTTCCCAGAACATGTCGCTCCAGATTCGGCAGAAGTCGTCGAAGGAGAGGCTCATTCCCGTGGCATGAACGAGCCGGCGGTAGAATTCCTCCGGATCGGTGACGCCGCGCCCGAAATCGGCTTCCGCGAAGACCTGTTGGAACACCCCGCGCGTATCGGCGCATTCCGGGCAGGCGGCGAGAATCTGTTCCCACACCGGCTCGGTATCGAACGGCAGCAGCACTTTGCCCAGGTCGCTTACGATGATCTCAATCAAGGATAGGAACTCCTTCTGACATGTGGAAGGGCCACAGCAAAATTTTGCTCGGCTGGTTTGTTTATAAGAGCGATCTTAGAGGCTTGAGTCGGGGAGTCTGGGTCACTCTCACCGGGCTCTACGAGTTACCCTGAAGCGTCGAGTCACACCGTCATTCTCTCTCTTCTTTGCTCATCTCTTTCTTCCTCAACTGGACCGTCACTTCAGTAATTGGTCGGGTACGATGAGAGCCTGCGGCGATGATTAACACTTCCTCCTTGCGATTTTTTGCGCGTGTGAAGATGGCTCTCTTGAACCCCTCCTTTAGATTTCCGTGGTTGATCTTATCTTTAAGATTCCACCCTTTATCGGTCAGCTCTTGAACATAATAATTTATTATTTTTACATGTGACACATACCGGACTTTATACTCATAGGTTGCTACGATACTCAATTTGGGTTTTTCATACCCAGTCTGCCAAAAATCATAGCCCTTGGGGAAGACGGGAATTCCTATGGATGAAGGAGATCCGGGGCGATGGCCTAACTTCTTGTGAATCTCCTCGTCCGAGAGAACTTCGAACCGTGTGCTTTGGGCGAGACTCACGCCCTGAACGAAAAGTATGAATCCGAGTACGGCTAATAAGTTTAATCGGAAGTATCTTTTCATTGAGGTACTCTCCAATCAGAAGAAGATTCCCGTGGAAGAGTGGAAGAGATGTAAACTCCTCTCTTTAGGAGAGAGGTGGCCGAAGGACAGGGGGAGGACGACTCCCCGATATCTGGTCACCCCAACTCCCTGTTTCCTATCGGGGTCGGCGTTTCCCATTAGCGACGGCAACGATCTGTTCGTGAAGGTAGTCCAGCCTTTTGAGCAAAACCTTCACTTCTCGGAGCTTTGCCGGGTCCATGAGGCGCTTCATCGGGTCGCAGATGAAGCGGGTGCAGCCGTAGGGCCGGAGGTCGCGGGGAAAGGCGCAGCCCGTCTCGCCCAGAAAATCACAGGGGACGTTTTCTCGGAAATAGATCGGCACTCCGCCGCCGAGATACTCTTTAGCCGTCTCGTTGCGGTCTTCCTCCGGATCGGCGTGGGGGGGAAGCGTACAACCGTGGGCTTCCGCCAGCGCGATATCCACGCTGTCCACCCGTGCGGGTTTCATGCAGCAGGGCGTGGGGCAGGTGGGGCAGTGCTCTTCGGTGAAAGGATCGTAGAGCTTCCGGAGGTCGAGGTGTACTTTCCGATATTGGCGGATCAGTTTACTCATGGGATTCCCGTAAGACTGCTGTTGTGCCGGGCGGACTCTTCTTCACAAATGTTCAATCATGCTCAACGCAAATCGGTGGACTGAAGCAGGATTTCCTGGATCTGATCCGATAAATCCTGTCCCTCCCGGCCCAGAACGCGGCGGAGTTTCTGCCGATCGATTCCCAGCAGCATGCGCCGGAGTTTCTTCCGCTCGTGGGGTTGCTTGGCCGCCCGCGCTTCGCGGAGCAGTTGGCGAACGTTGGCGGTGAATTGCTCGCGCTCGCGGGCCTTCGCTTCGCTGCGGGGCTGCCGCCGTGAGCTGACCCGCTCATCGGGGGGCAGGGCGTTCTCCTCAATGAACCGCTGGCGCTCGCTGTCCGTCGGCTGTTCGGCTTCCTCCTCTTCCTCCGCGAACTGCCGCGCCAGCGACCGCGCACTGGAGAGGATGAAGGCCGGGGGCATGTCCCGCGCGATCATCTCATGAACGGATTGGAGGATCTGCTCCTGATGCGACTCGTCCAGTGTGGAGTAGATGCGAATCCGGGATTCCAGGTGGTCGGACAGTTCACGGGACGAGAGGCCTCGGAGTTCCATGGTTCGTCCTTTCTCACGGAATCTCGTTGAAAAAGAGGTGTTACCGAGAAAACTGGGGGAAGGGGAGGGTTGAAGTCGGCGCAGGCCGATCCGTTCGACTTCGCTCAGGACATGCTTTGTGCCGTTGTAGCCGCGATTTTAATCGCCGGGACACTCAACCTACACGGTTCACAATAAATCCAAAAAATGGAAGGAAGCAGTCCGTACCCGAATTATACCACGCGGGCGAAACCGGAGAAACCTGCCCGAGAGATGGAGGGTAACAGAACGGGCTCCGGACGGCAACAGAAAAGGCTCTCCCGTGAGAGAGCCTTCACATGATGTATGCTTATCGCATCGGATCAGCCGACCCTCGTCCGTCAGAAAATGCCCCGTCCGTACCGCTCGTGCCACCACTCCGTCACCGGGCCGACGGTGTCCCAGGATTCCCGGTACTTCTGCCAGGGGGTGTACTTCACGTGGCCGTCGCCGTAGAGGACGTTGAGCGCCCATTTCTTTACGTCCGCGACTTCGGCGACCTTATCGGAATCGATGGCCGTGCGGCTGTGACGGGTGTGCCAGTACCCGGCCATGTCGGCCATCACCACCAGGTTCGAGACCTCTTTCCCCTGATCCACATTCCACCCGGCGATTCCCAGCTCCGTGCGGTATCCGTAGCTCATCTTGAACACGTCGTACGCGGGCTCGCCGTTCGTCAGGCCGCCATGGACCAGACTGCCCGGACCCGTGTCCTCCTTGATGACGAGGTACTGCAACCCGGTATCCGACGGGCAGCGCCAGAGCTCCTGCGTCTTCGTGTACCCCTTCAGGGTCTGATCGATGTACCCGCCGCGATTCGGGAGCTTCGCCAGGTCATCCACGATCTGCTTGGCGTCGGGATTCAGCTCTTCCGGGAAGAACGTCCAGGCGGACCGCCCCTCCTCCGTCGTATCCGCAAAGTCCAGGCCGATGGGATAGATCCCGTCCCAGTCCTGCGCGTAGGTCTGAATCCCCATCCCGATCTGCTTCAGGTTCGAGGTGCAGACGGCGTTCCGGGACGTCGCCTTGACCCGCGAGAAGACCGGAAAGAGCAGCGCCGCCAGGATCGCAATGATCGCGATGACCACCAGCAGCTCGATCAGCGTGAATGCTGCGCGAGGGCCGCCTCGTCGGGTCGGCACTGAAGGGGACGCCGGAAAGCCCTCTGTCCGGCGAGAAGAGAACCCGTATTTAGAAGTAAAAGGGTGAATAAACATATCCATGAAGTGAATGAGATGATGTAGTAAATGAAGGGAGAATAATCGTTAAGCAGAGTCGGTGAACTGTAGGGGTGCCGGTTGATCCGACCGATCCCGCTCCACGGCGGGAACCGAAAGGAGAGCCTTTCTTTTACCTTAGACGCAAGCGAGCCGGAGTCCGTTCCGGTCAAAAACGAGCCGAGGCCCGCAGGGATCAAAGACGGGCCGGAATCACCCTTTGTCACCCCTCCCTCCCCGGAGGATTTTTCTTCTTTTGACCGGCTGCGCTATCCTCATCAGTAGGAGGAACGCCCGTGACCGAACCCCATACCGATGAACGTCCTTTCGGCAGCGGAATCCCGGTGATCCATCAGGGAGAGCTCGACGAATCCATCCGTGATACGCTCCATATCGCGCTGCCGTACGAGCCGTTGACCGACCGGTTCGCGCTGGCCGCCGTCGCGATGCGGGTGGAGGAGCGCTGGCCGGACGGGGTTCTGGGCGCGCGGCTCATGATCCGCACGGCGGGGTGGCGGTCCCTCCCGAACCTCCCCGACGAGCTGGCGCGGGATGAAGACATCGAGGACGCCTTTCTCGGGATGGCGACCCGCCTGCCGTCCAATTACGTCGAATACCTCTCCGGCGCGCGAATCCTCTACGATACCAACAGCTTCCAGCGCGAGGAGCACCGGGCGTACCGGATGGAGTATCGGTTGCAAGGCACACCCGAACAACTGCTGAAAGCCGTCCACGAACTGCGCCGCGCCAATGACATCCGCTGGAAGAAAGCCCACATGATGCTCGGGTACGCGCCCGGCGGCGAAGAGCACTCCGACGCGCGCGCCCACGAGCTGCTCGACCGGATGTACGGCCCCGGCACCGCCGAGCAATGGACCCAGGAGACCCGGGAGTACGACGAGCGTCTGGCGGACTACTATCAGAAGCATACGCTCGTGAATATCCCGTCGCGCCCCAATCCCGCCATCCAGCAAGACCTCCACTGGAATCTGTGATGCAGAGACGCAGAGACGCGGAGAACCACCGAACCCCGTTTGAACCACGAAGGACACAAAGGACACAAAGAAAAACAACCCCTCTTAAGCAACCGCAGATGAACGCAGATACACGCGGATGAACTGGTTCGTGCTTCCCATCTGCGTGTATCTGCGTTCATCTGCGGTTTAAATTGTAGTTATCTGCGTTCATCTGCGGTTGCTTCATGTTTTTCTTTGTGTCCTTTGTGTCCTTCGTGGTTCAAACGGGGTTCGGTGGTTCTCCGCGTCTCTGCGGTGAAATAGGAGTCAAGCATTGCGGCTGATCTACATGGGGACACCGGAGTTTGCCGTGCCGCCGCTTATCGCGCTGCTGGAGGCGGGGCATGAGGTGGTGGCAGTGGTGACGCAGCCGGACAAGCCGGTCGGGCGGAAGCGCACGCTCACCCCCCCGCCGGTGAAGGCCGCCGCGCTGGAGCGGGGTATCCCCGTCCTCCAGCCGAATTCGGCGCGCTCCCCGGCGTTCCACGATCAGGTCCGCGCCTACGCGCCGGAGGTCATTGGGTACGCGGCGTACGGCAAGATGCTCCCGCAGGCGTTCCTCGACCTCCCGCCGCACGGATGCCTGAATGTCCACGCGTCGCTCCTCCCGAAGTATCGCGGGGCGGCCCCGATCCAGTGGGCGATCATGAACGGCGAGACGGTGACGGGGGTGAGCATCATGCGCGCCGAAGCGGGACTGGACACCGGCCCGGTGCTGCTCGCGGCGGAGGAACCGATCCGCGACGACGACACCGCCGGGACTCTGGCGGAACGGCTGTCGCATCTGGGCGCGAGACTTTTGGCGGAAGGCATCCGGCGGGCGGAGGCGGGGACGGCCTCCTTCACTCCCCAGGACGACTCCGAGGCGACCCACGCCCCTCTCCTCACTTTGGAGACAGCGCGGATGGACTGGACCCGGCCCGCGCGTGACCTGCGGAACCAGGTGAGGGGCCTGAACCCCAAGCCCGGCGCGCTCACCCGCTACGAAGGCCGGGAAGTGAAAGTCTGGCGGGCGGAGGTCCGGGAAGGGCAGGGGAGTCCGGGAACGGTCCTCGTGGTGGAGGAGGCCGGGCCGGTCGTCGTCGCCGGGGGTGGGGCGCTGTGCCTCACGGAGGTCCAGCCCGCCGGAAGCCGGAGGATGAGCGGGGCGGAGTTCGTGCGGGGGCAGCGGGTGGAGGCGGGCCGCCGCTTCGACAGCGCCGCCTCCCCCGCTGAAGGTCAGTGAAGGATCGTGTTCCTGAGCATGAGCATCACGTCGGTCACGTTCACGAAGCCGTCCACGTTCACATCCATCACGGACGGCTGATCCTGGCTTTGTAACTTCAAGCCCACGATGTACTGCAAGGTCCCGACGGCGTCCCGGATGTCCACAGCGCCGTCATTCGTGACATCCCCGAGCGTCTGGGTACCCGGAGCGGCTCCGAGCGTGTTGTTGAAGGACCAGCTCAACACGTCATGGTTCTCATAGCCCGCTCCCGTCGCGGCGGTGATTCCGATCCACCCCCGCCCGTTGTCGAGCACGAGATCTTTGGAAAGATCCAGCGGGACTTTTAGCGCGGGGTGGGCGAGGTTGTCCACGAACACGCTGAGGGTGCCCGGAACGTAATGGACTTTTACGGTGTGGACCTTCTCATCCTTCAGATCGGGAATCGCCAGGCTCCAGCCCAGGGAATGCCGTTCATCCACGTTGTCCGCCGCAACGCGGGTATTGTGGACGCTGATGTGATTGTCGTTGGGGTCGCTGTACTGCACGTCGTTGCTCCATGTGTCGATCTCGACGGCGATGGCGTTCGTGATGCCGCCCAGGGAATAGCCGTCGCAGTCGCATCGTGAGATCGAATTCCCGTAGCCGAGGGCTCCCCCCGGGTCACCCAGGAACCCGCCGTTGCTGTTGTGGATGACGAGAGCCAATCCGTCTGCGCCGGGTCGGAAGCCCGGCAGGGGCCTGAGGTCGGTCAGTTGGAACCGGAACGTCGTCTCGAAACCGTTCTGGAGCATCACTTTGGACCCGTAGTAGAGCGCCCCGACCTTCCCCATCCCGGCAGGAGTGACGCGCACCCTCTCCCCCGCCTTCGCTGCATCGGCGAGGAGCCAGAGATTGTCCATTGTGATGAAATTCGCGTAATCGAAGGTGATCGTCGAGGGGGTGGGCTCCTCGGAAGAACGGTTCGGCTTTGCGGTGATCGGCGTCGGGGCCGCCGCGCCGAACAGTTTTCGTATCCGGTGATTCGCGCTGTCTGCGATGTAGAGATTCCCCGCCGAGTCGAGCCCGAGACCCAACGGCTGAAAGAGCTGCGCCTCCGTAGCGGGGCCGCCGTCTCCGATGAAGCCGCCCCGACCCATCTCATCCACTGACCCGGTGCCTGCAACGGTCGAGATGAGGTACGTCCCGTCGCTCCGGGGGCTCAACCGGCGTACCCGATGATTTCCGCTGTCGGCGATGAAGAGATTTCCGGCGGCATCCACCGTCACGTCGTGGGGTTCGTTGAGGAGGGCCTGCCAGGCATCGCCCCCGTCCCCGCCGAATCCTTTCACTCCCGTCCCGGCAATTGTGGTGATGATGCCGTCCGTCCCCACCCTCCGGATACGATGCTGGGATGTATCGGCGATGAATAGGTTGCCCGCCGGGTCCAGCGCCAGGCCGGAAGGGTTGATGAGGCGAGCCTGAACCGCCGGGCCGCCATCCCCCACGGGGACCATCCGTTTCCCCGCAACGGTGGTGACGATCCCCTCCGGGCTGATTTTGCGGACGCGACCCTCGCCGGAATCGGAGAAATAGAGGTTCCCGGCGGAATCCAGCGCGATCCCCCACGAAGAGGAGATCATCGTCTTTGTCGCGAGTCTCCCGTCCTGGCGCAGCACCGAAGGAGAAGAGGAGAACTGGTATCCGGAATGATCCGTTCCCAGTCCCGCGATGCTTGTCAGGATCCCATCGGGCGTGATCCGGTGGATCCGCTGGTTCTCGACGTCGGTGACGTAGATGTTGCCCTCGTTATCCACGGCGGTTTTCAACGGAGCCATCTGCACCTGGGTGGCCGGTCCCCCGTTGCCGAAGAAGATACCGAACGGCGGATCGCCCTTCATCCGGGGGAAGGGGGGCGTTCCGCCTCCCGCAAACGTCTGGATCTTTCCGTCCGGGGTCACGACGCGCACCCGCTGGCCCTGGGGGGAGGGGATGAAGAGGCGACCGCTCGGGTCCACCGTCACATCGAAAGGGGGGTGCAGTCCGGCTGCTGTGGCCGGTCCACCGTCGCCGGGGGATTCCCCCACCTTGGGAGAAGTCCCGTTTCCGGCCACCGTCACGATGGTTCCCGGCGCCGGGGTCTGGGCCGGCGCCCTCCCCGGAACCGAAAAGAGGAGAATACTGAGGAGTCCCGCCCCCACCGCAAGCGGCACGGATTTCCGGGACGAGTGTGGATGAACGCTGCTGCGATGCATATGGCTCCCCTTCATTTGAGAAATATTACCCTTGCTCGGGAATAAACACCGGCCCTGCAAACATGGTTGATCCAGTGCGTGGGAAGAGGAATCAGGGCCAGTAGAGCTGCGCGGCCCGGTACAGGTCGGTCGTGATCGGTGCGATGTTCTCTTGTTTCGGGACGAAATAGTAGACCGGCCCCCGGCGATACATCCTCGCGCCCTCATTCCGCACGAGAATCTCCCTCCCCGCCGCGTTTTTCCGGACCGTCAGGTTGGAGGCGTGGGCGAGATGCTGGAGGAACTCGGAGAAGGGGACCGCCTCCGTCATCTCCAGCGGCGCGATCCGCGCATTTTTCAGGTCCGGGTGGAGGTAGTACCGGACGCGGGGGAGCTCCTTAAAAATCGAATCGAGCTGGTCTTCGAGGCGGACGTAGCCGAGGTTCGCTTTCCAGCGGGTCCGCTCGATCTCGTCCTCCAGGGTGGGCAGGGAATCGACGGGGCCGGTGCCGCGATCGTACGTTCCGCCGGTCCAGGCCCGGACGGGCGGGAGTCCCGCTTCGAGGCCGGTCGGCAGGCGGAGCGGATCGGCGTCCTGCACCCGCCACGAGTGGAGAAGCCACACCCCGGCCAGGCCGCCCATGAGGACCGCCGCCACGAACTGCGCCGACCAGTGCCAGTACCCGGGCCGGAAGAGTCGCCGGTAAAGAGGAATCCCCGCTCGCCGGCGGACGGAACCGGGACTCTCCGTTGCGGGGGCGATGACCTCCTGGATCCGCGCGAGGGACGCTTCCACGGGGGAGGAAACGGGCGGGCGCAGCTCCTTCAGCGCCAGCAGAGTCCGGCTGTACGCCTCCATCTCTTCCCCGCACCGGGCACACCGGGCGAGGTGCGCGGCGGCTTCCGGGGAGACCTTCGCGGACCCGCTCAGGAGGGCCGGGATCGATTCTTGAAATTGAGTGCAGGTCATTCCGCTTCCTTTGGCAATGAGATTTCCGGCGTCATGTGCCGGCGCAGGTGCCGCAACCCCCGGTAGGCGTAATCCGCCGCCGTGCGGAGCGGAACGCCGAGGATCTGCGCCACCTCTCGGAAGGCATACCCTTCGGCGTAGTGCAGCACCACCGCCGTGCGCTCCTCCACCGAGAGCGCGGAGAGCGCGGCTTTCAGGTCGATCTCCTCTTCCGGGGAGGGCTTCGTTGTGCGGGGCTCCGCGAGGAATTCGTTCTCCTCCAAGGAGACGACCGGACGGCGGGATGTGACGCGCGTGAGCGCCTGGTGGATGACGATTCGCATGGCCCAGGTTCGGAAGGCGGAACGCTGATGAAACCGGGAGAGCCCTTTGGCGATCCGCACCCAGGCATCCTGGAGGGCGTCTTCGGCTTCGTCCGCGTTCAGCGTGATGCGATAAGCGGCGGAGAAGAGCGCATCGTGGTGGAGGTGGAGCAGGGTTCTCCAGGCCTCGGAGTCGCCCTGCCGACACCGGCGGATGAGTTCGGTTTCCTCCTGATCCCGCACTGCCACCTCCACTCGACTTCCTCTCTCTCACCCTTTCAGACTCGCGAGGGTCTCCGTTTTTGCGGGATACGGAAGAATTCTCAAAAATGGTGCGGAGACAGGCAAAAGCCCGGCGATGGGCTTCATCGCCGGGCTCGCTTCAAAGGATTAGACCTCTTGCAAAAGTCATGTAGCGTAATCGAGATTGTAGAGAGCGGCAAT
>JAHWJO010000264.1 GCA_019348365.1 Armatimonadota bacterium
GGTGTACGACCTCCCCGACCGGAAGTACACCACCTACAGCGACCTGAAAGCGGAGATGATCGCCGCCGGTCCGACCCTCCACACGTTCCGGTTGAAGGATAGTTTGCCTGGGTGACTCACTGCCGGGTGGCGTTAAACCCCCGCCGTTTTCCGCCCGGCGTTGAAACACCGGGCTATCTCGGACGAAGCCCGTCTGAAGCCGGGCTGTAGAAGTCAAGACTCTTCTCTCCGAAGAGATCGTTTCGGCATTCGACAGTCCCGCTTCGAGCGGGACTTCGTCCAAATAGCCCGGTGATTTATCGCCGGGCAGTCATTGGCCTCAACGCCGGGCGAATGTGCCCCGTTATTCTCCCCCTATCCACTCAAGGAATTCCCGCCCGCCCATCGAACCCAACGGGTGTCGTACCTCCCTCCTCCGGAAAGGATTCCCGTATATGTCCGCGCTTCCCCTCACCGAGTATCGCCGGGCGCTGCTGGACCGCCTGGAGCGCACCGCCTCGGAGTATACGAACATCTCCCCGGAGAACGGGGCGTTCCTGCACCTGATGGTCCACGCCACGGGCGCGCGGCGGGTGGTGGAGGTCGGCACGAGCAACGGCTACTCGGCGATCTATTTCGGGATGGCGCTGGAAACGGTGGGCGGACGGCTCGTGTCGCTGGAGAAAGACCCGGAGCGGGCGGATCTCGCGCGGCGGTATATCGAAGAGGCGGGGCTGTCCGATGTCGTGGAGGTCCGCGTCGGGGATGCGCTGGAGCTGCTGAACGCGCTGGAGGGCGAGTGGGACATGGCGTTCCTGGACGCGGAGAAGCGCGAATACCGCCGGTACGCCGAAGCGGTGTTGCCCCGGCTCCGGGCGGGGGGCCTCCTCCTCGCCGACGATACGCAGTCCCTTCGACACCTCATGCCTGATTTCGTGGAGTGGGCGTACGCCTCCCCCGATGTGGAAGCCTGCGACATCTCCATCGACGATGGGCTGCTCCTCTGCTGGAAACGGAGCGAATAAGATGGAGGAGCGCGGCGCGAACCCACTGGAATCAATGGGGAACCCGTGGCGGACGCTCGACTCCCGCGTGGCCTATGAGAACCCCTGGATCCGGGTGCGGGAGGACCGGGTGATCCGCCCCGACGGGAGTCCGGGGTTGTACGGGGTGCTGGAGCTGAAGCCCTCGGTCTTCATCGTGGCGCTCACGGAAGAGGGTGAGGCGGTGCTGGTCCGGCTCTATCGCTACACCACCGGGACGCATTCGTGGGAAATCCCCGCCGGGGGCTCCGAAGGCCAGGATCTGCTGGAAGCCGCCCAACGGGAGCTTCGTGAGGAAGCGGGATTGCTCGCCGGGGAATGGACGGAGATCGGTGATTTCGAGGGCCTGAACGGCGTAGCGGATGCCCGCTGCCATGTCTTCCTGGCGCGCGGGCTGTCTCCTTCGGAGGAGGACGGTCATGCTGAAGAAGGGATCACCGATGTGAAGCGCGCATCCCCGGAGGAGATTCACCGGATGATCCTCTCAGGGGAGATCAAAGACGGCGAGACCCTTTCCGCCCTGATGATCGCCCGGACCTGGCTGGAGGAAAATCCACTCCGGCCTTGAATTTCTGCCGACGGTCCCGCACGAGGCGGAACCCGGTCAGGAGACCGTCGGGGTCCGTCCCACCTCAAGGAAGACCCTGCCCGGAGATCGAAGAAGTATGCATCCAGTGCGCTGGCCGGTGCCGGTGATCTCGTTTTACAAGCGGAGCTCTTTCCGTTCTGGTACGTTCAGATGCTCCGGTGAGCCGCGCTTCCGGCCTCCTGCGCCCCCTCACGATGGGAACTTTACACGCCTCTCGCACGTCTAGTGAACAGGAGTGCCCTCTGTTCATCCCCGCCCGACAACCGAAACGGAATCTCTCCCGCAGAGCGCCGTCCCACGCGCTTTCGGTTCTCTGCGCGCTGATGCTCCCGTTCATCATCGGGTCGGCATGGGCCGCCGCGCCGAAGCCGGAGACGGTGACGGAGGCGGCGGAGGCGAATCCGGCCCCCGCTCCCACGGATTTGGAGCAGGCCGAGCGGGTGATGATCGTCGTGTTCAGCCGTCCGGGCTGGTGGGACCAGATCGGGATCACCTACGACCATAAAGTGTCAGAGCAACAGGCGAGGGCGGATCTGAGGGAGCTGGCCCGGCATGCGGGCTGGAAGCCGGATCACATCCGCATTACCCACGACCCCGGCGTACCGGGCGGTCCCGTCATGACGAGCGTGGAATTCGTCGCGCAGGCCCTGGACCCCCGGACCCACAACCTTCCGCTGGAGCCGATTGCCCGTGCGTTCAGCCAGTACCGCCGGGTGGGCGCGACCTTTATGCTCCCGCCGGGATACCCCTACTGGGGTCCGCTCTCCTACCAGGCTCCCGGCGTGGCGCTGCGGGGGGACCTGACCCTCGGGACGTACAACTTTCACCTGACGATCACCGACCCGAAGCTCCGGCGGTTCGAGTACCCGTTGAAGGATCCGGCCCAACCGAAAGCCGCCCCAGAGCCGAAGCCGGAAAGGAACCCGTTCCTCCTGCGTCTGGCGCTCGTCGTGGGGATGGCGCTGGCGGTGGCGGCGTTCGTCTACGGCATCGCCAGCTATACGAAAGGCCGGAGTTGAAACGCGATTCACCTGGCGAATCAATTCGCGGCAACGAATGCACGAAGTCGCCCTCCGGCGACTCCACCCCCGGCCCGGCAAGCCTGAATATCTAATAACGAACACTCCATCAACAACAGGATGCCTTCTTTGGATCTCACACCCATCATCACCGATGCGTTTGAAAAAGGCGCGTCCGACATCTTCCTCAAGGCGGAAAAGTCCCCGGCCTACCGGATCAACGGCCAGGTTCAGCCCTCGAACATGCCCGCCCTCAACGAGGAAGAGATGGCGGCGGCGGCACGGCTCCTGATGAACCCCGAGCAGCAGGCGTACTTCAACGAACATCACGAGATGGACCTGGGATACGACGTGGGGGACATCTGCCGGGTGCGGGCCAACATCTACATGCAGCGCGGCAAGCATGCCTTCGTGTTCCGGATCATCCCTTACGTCATCACGCCCATCGAGAAGCTGGGGCTGCCGCGCGTGCTCCGAGACCTGGCGGCTCAGCGGCAGGGCCTCGTACTGGTGACGGGTCCCACGGGATCGGGGAAGTCCACCACGCTCGCCGCGATGATCAACCTCATCAACCGGAACCGCTCCTGCAACATCGTCACCATCGAGGACCCCATCGAGTTCGTTTATAAGGACGAAAAGGCGCATGTCACCCAGCGCGAGGTGGGGATCGATACGGAGAGCTTCAGCGCCGCGCTCAAGCGGGTGGTGCGCCAGAGCCCGGACGTGATCCTCATCGGCGAGATGCGGGATGTGGAGACGATGATGGTGGCGCTCCAGGCGTCCGAGACCGGCCATCTCGTCTTCGCGACGCTGCACACGATCAGCGCGTCGGAGACGCTGGAGCGGATCATCAACCTGTTTCCGCCCCACGAGCGCCATCAGGTGCTACTGCGGTTGAACAGCAGTCTGAAAGGCGTCGTCTCCCAGAAGCTGCTCCCCCGCGCCGATGGATCGGGCCGGGTCGCCGCTGTGGAAGTGATGATCGTCACGCCGACGGTTGCGAAGCTGATCCTGGAGGGCAAGACCAGCGAGGTCTACCCGGCGATCCAGGGCGGTGAGTACTACGGGATGCAGACGATGAACCAGGCGCTGGACCGCTACGTCAAGACCGGCCTCGTCTCCGAGGAGGAAGCGCTCTTCGCATCCAACGCGCAGAGCGAGCTGCGTCACATGCTCCGCCGCTGATAACGGCCCGGAAGGAACCGATCCTCCCTTCCTCCTTCCTGTTTCAGCGGTCCTGCAACCGGGAAAAAAGGCTACATGGAGTCGTATCGGGGGTCGCTCCTTTGCTCGCCTGAGGCGGTTTGAGCGAGGTCAGGGAATGAGCTAAAATGCCTCGTGGGAAGGAAGCGGAGTATATCTCCGGAACTTTTCCAAATCCCTTCAGGACTTAATTACAGATACCGTATCTCTTTATCGCTTCCTAGTCAGTCTGACTTGTTCCTCACCTCTTTTGACGGAGGATAGACATTGTCTACGACACAGCCTTTGAATGCCGTTCCTGCTGCATCGCCCACCGTACCGGCGGGCAACATCGCACCGGCGAGGCCGGCGGGCCGACCGCCGCTGCCCGACATCAACGAGCTGCTGCGGCTTCTCGTGACTCGGGAGGCCTCCGACCTCCACATCAAGGTCGGCAACCCGCCCGTCATGCGGATCCACGGCGAATTGGTGCGGACAGAATTCCCGGTCCTCACCCCGGAGGACACGAAGAACCTGATGTATCCGATCATGAACGAGGAGCGCCGGGCGCACTTCGAATCGTTCATGGAACTCGACATGTCGTATTCCCTGCCAGGCGTGGCGCGGTTCCGGGTCAACGTCTTCCGGCAGCGGGGCAACATCGGGGCGGTGCTCCGGGTCATCCCGATTAAAATCAAGACCATCGACGACCTGAACCTGCCGGTGGTGACCAAGGAGCTGGCGATGAAGCCTCGGGGCCTCTTCCTCGTCACCGGCCCGACGGGGTCCGGGAAATCCACCTCGCTGGCGGCCATGATCAACCACATCAACATCAACACCCGGAAACATATCGTCACCATCGAGGACCCCATCGAGTTCCTCCACCGGGACATCAACAGCGCGGTCAATCAGCGTGAGGTCGGCCAGGATACCCACTCGTTTGCGGAGGCGCTCAAGCACGTCCTCCGCCAGGCCCCCGACGTGATCCTCGTCGGCGAGATGCGCGACCTGGAGACGATCTCCCTCGCGATCACGGCGGCGGAAACCGGCCACCTCGTCTTCGCTACCCTCCACACCACCGACGCGCCGCAGACCATCGACCGCGTCATCGACGTGTTCCCGCCGGAGCAGCAGGAACAGATCCGGATGCAGCTTTCCGTCACGCTGCTCGGAGTCATCTCCCAGACCCTCCTGCCCCTGGCGAACGAGGCGGGCCGCGTGGCGGCCTTCGAGGTCATGGTGGCGACCCCGGCGATCCGCGCCCTTATCCGCGAAGGCAAGACCCACCAGATCTACACCGACATCCAGACGGGCGGCGACTTCGGGATGCAGAGTCTCGACCAGAGCCTCCTCGATCTGCTGAAAGAACGGAAGATCACCTACGAGGACGCGATCTCCAAATCCTCCAACCCGCGTGACTTCGAGCAACGGGCTCAAAATCTTTTCTAGGGATCGGGGATCAGGGGTCAGGGATCAGTGGAGTTTCGGGTGGACGGTAATTACTCCGATGAGCCGAAGACCCTAACGATCACCGACCCCCGATCCCTGACCCCTGAGGTTCACATATGAACGTTAAACTCGACGATCTCCTGAAATTCCTGGTGCAGCAGCAGGGCTCCGACCTGCTGATCAAGGCGGAGAGCCCCCCGCTCGTTCGCGTTCACGGCGAATTGAAGCCGATGCGGATGGAGCCGTTTTCGGCGGAGCAGGCCAAAGAGATCATTTACGATATTCTGACCGACGAACAGATCCGGCGCTTTGAAGAGGACCTGGAGCTCGACCTCTCTTACGAGCTGCCCGGAGTCTCCCGGTACCGCGTCAACGTGATGCAGCAGCGGGAGGCGGTGGGGACGGTCATCCGCGCCATCCCGATGGACATCCTGACGATGGAGGAGCTGAATCTTCCGCCGGTGCTCAAAACGTTCTGCGAGCGCCCGCGTGGACTGGTACTGGTTACCGGGCCGACGGGTTCGGGGAAATCCACCACCCTCGCCGCAATGATCGACTACATCAACGTGAATTTCGGCCACCACATCATGACGGTCGAGGACCCCATCGAGTTCGTCCATTCGGACAAGAAATCGATCATCAACCAGCGGGAGCTGATGTCCGATACTCTCTCCTTCGCCAACGCGCTGAAGTACGTCCTGCGGCAGGACCCGGACGTGATCCTCGTCGGCGAGATGCGCGACCTGGAGACCATTCACCTCGCCATTACCGCAGCGGAAACGGGCCACCTCGTCTTCGGCACCCTCCACACCACCGACGCCGTCCAGACCGTGGACCGGATCGTGGACGTGTTCCCCACCTACCAGCAGCAGCAGGTGCGGATGCAGCTCGCGGTGAACCTGGTGGGCATCGTGAGCCAGACCCTGCTGAGGAAGCCGGACGGCAAGGGCCGGCAGGCCGCGTTCGAGATCATGGTCGCCGTACCGTCGGTGCGGAACCTGATCCGCGAAGCGAAGACGCACCAGATTCCGTCGTTGGTTCAGACCGGGCAGAAGTCGGGGATGCAAAGCCTGGACGCGAACCTGGCGGAGTTGGTGAAGCGCCGCCTCGTCACGTTTGAGGAAGCGCGCTCCAAAGCGGGCAACATCAAAGAGTTCGAGACGCTGCTGGGTGACGACAACCCGAACATCGTCCGCGATGCGAAAGGCCGCCCGGTTGCAGTAGCTTAACCTCAGGCAGTAGCGCCCTCACCCCCGCGCTTCGCGCTGACCCTCTCCCAATGCTGGGAGAGGGGATCTGTCGAGTTCATCCCGCAACAGGATCGAGGCATGATACGGGCCAATGGGAATGGCTAATCAGCTTTGAGATGAGGGCCAGGAAAACATTCCTCCCTCCGAAGAGAAGAGTTTTGCATCCCGATCCCCTCTCCCAGAATTGGGAGAGGGGCCGTCGCGA
>JAHWJO010000265.1 GCA_019348365.1 Armatimonadota bacterium
CGAGTTCTTGTTGTCCACCAGCCGGTTCAGCACTTCCAAGAGCTTCTCGATGTCCGCAAAATGCAGTCCCGTCGTCGGCTCGTCCAGGATGTAGATCGTCCGGCCTGTCCCCCGCTTCGATTGATTCTGCGTAAGCAGGCTATCTACCAGTGGTCGAGATCTTTACAAGGTAGACTACAGGTATTCAGCCCGAAGCTCGCGTTGCTCGTCCGAATTCATATCCATGACCCGAACTGTTACTCGACCCACAGGCGTCCGGCCGATGATCCTCACGCCATGCGGTTCAAAGTGATCTTCCCAGAGTTGCGTCCGGGGGTTAAACAGCGGCTCCATTTGCCCTGTGTTTGGATCGATCCCTGCCAGATTTGGACCTTTATGAAGGTTACAGTGATGGCAAGCCAAGGCCAGATTAGTGGAGTCATCCGTACCGCCATGTTGCTTGGGGATGACATGTTCGATATGAAAGCTATAGAAGGGATCGGCTTCTTGAGGCAGGCCACAGTACTCGCAGAGATTCGATGCTCTAGCCCGGACCTGCCTTCGGGTGATGGCATCCATTATCGAGAAGAGCGCTGGCCTAAAAGTTTACGAGCCTTCGATTGGAGGATGGCAATGAACCTACCAGCCCTGACGTAGGTCTCATACTCCTCACGCTCTTCCGATGTAAGCTGCCCTTCCGTATTCTTATCCGCCAGCAGATCAAGTCGCGCCTGAAGCTCCGGGTCCGCGCGAAGTTCCACGAGCTGCCGGGCCACTTCCGGCGTGAGGCAACGGCTGATCGGGTCAATCAAACGGTCCAGGGCCTGAATTTCTACGGTTGTACTCATAACAGTATTATACCCGACCTTTACGCCGCCGCCTCATGCTCAATAACGTGCTGCTCCGCTTCTACGGGTTGGCCCTCCCTCTCGAAGATCTCCCGCAGGAACGTCCCCGTATGGCTGTGCTCGCACCCGGCGACCTCCTCCGGCGTGCCCGCGCACACCACTTCACCGCCGCCCTCGCCCCCCTCCGGCCCCATGTCGATCAGGTAGTCGGCGGTCTTGATCACGTCCAGGTTGTGCTCGATCACCAGCACGCTGTTCTTGTTGTCCACCAGCCGGTTCAGCACCTCCAGCAGCTTCTCGATGTCCGCGAAGTGCAGCCCCGTCGTCGGCTCATCCAAAATGTAGATCGTCCGCCCCGTCCCCCGCTTTGATAACTCGCTGGAGAGCTTGATCCGCTGCGCCTCCCCGCCGGAAAGCGTCGTCGCCGGCTGCCCCAGCCGGATGTAGTCGAGCCCCACGTCGTGCAGCGTCGAGAGCTTCCGCTTGATCGGCGGGATCGAATCGAAGAACTCCAGCGCCTCCGAGACGGTCATGTCGAGCACCTGCGCGATGTTCTTCTCCTTGAACTTCACCTCCAGCGTCTCCCGGTTGAACCGCTGCCCCTTGCAGACCTCGCAGGGGACGTACACGTCGGGAAGGAAGTGCATCTCGATCTTGATGATGCCGTCCCCCTTGCACGCCTCGCACCGGCCCCCCTTCACGTTGAAGCTGAACCGTCCCGGCTTGTAACCCCGCACCTTCGCCTCGGGCGTCTGGGCGAACAGGTCGCGGATCAGGTCGAATGTGCCGGTGTAGGTCGCCGGGTTGGAGCGCGGGGTGCGCCCGATGGGCGACTGGTCGATGTCGATCACTTTGTCGATGTGCTCGTCCCCGCACAGTTCCCGGTGCCGGCCGATGGCCCCGCGCGTGCCGTACACCTTGTAGCGGAGCAGAGGATATAGCGTCTCCTGCACGAGCGTCGATTTGCCGCTGCCCGACACCCCCGTCACCGCCACCAGGCAGCCCAGCGGGATCGACACGTCCACATCCTTCAGGTTGTGCTGGGTCGCGCCCTTCAGCTCCAGCCACTTGCCGTTCGGCTCGCGGCGCTGCTGCGGCGCCTCGATCCGGCGCTCCCCGGAGAGGAACTGCCCCGTGACCGACGCGGGGTTGTGCGACACCTCCTCCGGAGTCCCCTCCGCGACGACGTGCCCGCCGTTCTCTCCGGCCCCCGGCCCGATGTCGATGACCCAGTCGCTCGCGCGGATCGTGTCCTCGTCGTGCTCCACCACGAGGATCGTGTTGCCGAGATCGCGCAGGCGCACCAGCGTATCGATCAGCTTGCGGTTGTCGCGCTGGTGGAGTCCGATGCTCGGCTCGTCGAGGATGTAGACGACGCCCATGAGGCCGGAGCCGATCTGCGTGGCGAGGCGGATCCGCTGCGCCTCCCCCCCCGCCAGCGTGTTCGCCGACCGGTTCAGGGTGAGGTAGTTCAAGCCCACGTTCTTCAGGAACCCCAGGCGTGAGCGGATCTCCTTGATGATCCGCTCGGCGATGGCCCACTGCCGCTCGCTGAAATCGAGATGGGAGAGGAATTCCTCGGCCCGTCCAATGGACATCTCCGTCAACTGGCTGATGTTCAGATTTCCCACGAGCACCGACAGCGCCTCCGGCTTCAGGCGGTACCCCTTGCAGGCGGGGCACGGGCGGCTCGCCATGTACTGCTCGATATCTTCCTTAATCGTCTGGGAACCCGACTCCTGGTAACGCCGGTTGAGGATCGCGAGGACCCCCTCGAACCGCGCCTCGTAGCTCCGCTTGTAGCCGTGCCGGTTCTTGTAGGTGAGGGGGAGCTTCTTCTTCGTGCCGTGGAGGATCGGGTGGACCTGCTCCTCGCACAACTCGCCGAGCGGAATGTCGAGGCTGAAGCCGTACTCCTTTGCAATGGCGGCGAACATCTGAGGGAAGTACTCGCTGGAAGTGTCCGCGAACGGGATGACGCCGCCCCCGTTGATCGACTTGGAGTAGTCGAGGACGAGGTCGGGGTCGAGTTCGGTGTACACACCGAGGCCGTGGCACTCCGGGCACGCGCCGTAGGGCGAGTTGAACGAGAAGTTGCGCGGGGCGATCTCCCCGATGCTGACCCCGCACTCCGCGCAGGCGAACTGCTCGCTGAACAGCAGCTCGCGCTCCGGCTGCCCTTCCGAGGGGAGGACGTGAATGCCGAGCAGCCCTTTCGCCAGCTTCAGCGCCGTCTCGACCGAGTCCGCGAGCCGGGACTGCACGTCGTCCTTGATAACGAGGCGGTCCACCACGGCTTCAATCGTGTGCTGCTTGTACCGGTCCATCTCGATGTCGTCGGTGACTTCGTAGGTCGTGCCGTCCACCCGCACCCGGAGGAAGCCGTCCTTCTTGATCTCTTCGATGACCGACCGGTACTCCCCTTTGCGGCCCCGCACCATCGGCGCGAGGACCTGGATCCGCGCGCCTTCCGGCAGCGCCATGACCGCATCCACCATCTGCTGGGCGCTCTGCGAAGCGATCGGTTTTCCGCATTCCGGGCAGTGGGGTTCGCCGACGCGCGCGTAGAGGAGACGGAGATAATCGTAGATCTCCGTCACCGTGCCGACCGTCGAGCGCGGGTTGCGGGTGGTGGACTTCTGATCGATGGAGACCGCCGGGGAGAGCCCTTCGATGGTGTCCACGTCCGGCTTGTCCATCTGCCCGAGGAACTGGCGCGCGTACGACGAGAGCGACTCGACGTAGCGCCGCTGCCCCTCCGCAAAGATCGTATCGAAGGCGAGCGAGGATTTCCCGGAGCCTGACAGGCCGGTGATCACCACCAGCTGGTCGCGAGGGATCTCCAGGTTGATGTTCTTTAGATTGTGCTGGCGGGCGCCACGGATGCGGAGGGTGTCGTGCGGCATGGAAGGAACTCCCGTTGGAACGGCTCGCGTCCGGCGAAGAGGAAGGGAGAGGGCAGTTTCGGAGGAGAGGTTCAATTCCGGGATGGCCGGCGCGCCGGGGGGACCGTCTGGCATTATACCGCGTTCTTCCAATGGCTCCAAAGCCTTCCCCCTCTCACAAACGATCAAACCGGCGCTCCCATCGGTGAGGCGCGGCCCGGGTATCAGATTATGTTGTCCAAACTTTTGTTCCGGAGAATAACCGTTCCTGCTATCGGCGCATAGAGATATAATCTTCAGGGGTGCCTTAATGAATCTTCAAATAATTCTATGGCATCGCGCCACTTGCAAGGAATGCTCGACTGAATTCATTGAAGGGAGCATGTATCTTCTAAGGGAGCATGTATCTTCGAGACAGATTTTTCCGCTTCCTCTTGACGAAGCCTCGGTTGCCGGAGTAGAGTGGCAGTGATCCCGATCCCCCGCTTCCTTTTCAACTCGCATGTGGACCTCCTTAGCCCCGATCTTCTCTCCAGTTCTTCTGTTTCTTCTGTGATGCCGGTACTCCAGCGTCCCGTTTGAGACCGATTGAGAAAGGTGACTCCGGTGTTTTCTGTTCCTGCTTCCTCCCGCCTCTTCTCTTCCGCTGTGAAGCCCCTGCTGATTCCGCTTTGCATCGTAGTCCTGCTGGCGCTCTTCGTCTTCTCTTCTCCCGCCCTGGCGCTGCAGAAGGGCGACGTGACGGGAGAAGGCGAAGTGAACGTCGGGGATGCCGTGGCGATCCTCCGCGCCGCCGTACGCCTGGAGGCCCTCTCCTCCGAGCAGCAGGATGCGGCGGACGTCGATTACGACGGGCAGGTCACCGTCGCCGACGCTTCCCTGTTATTGGATTCGGTGCTGAACAACAAGCCGCTGCCCGCCCCTCCACCCGTGACCGCCACCGCCCGGTTTGTGGTGGACGCCCGGACGAAACAGGTCCAGGTGATCTCCCTTCCCGGCGCGGCCCGGCGAGGATCGC
The DNA here is from genome assembly GCA_019348365.1 of Armatimonadota bacterium. Taxonomy (GTDB): domain Bacteria; phylum Armatimonadota; class DTGP01; order DTGP01; family JAHWJO01; genus JAHWJO01. Next base: position 4,731 of record JAHWJO010000265.1, read on the forward strand.
CTTCCGGCTCGTCGTTCCTGAAAGCGATCCTGGCGGGAGCGCGGGTCAGCTTCAACACGAGCCCGCTCATCGACGAGCCGGGGGACGTGGGGCTCAAGGCGCTCAACGTCTCCGTCACCAACTCCAGCGGCTTTCCGCTGGGACAGTCGCCCAGCGGCACGGTTACGGGCCTGCGGGCGCTTTTTTCAGAGTTCTTCCAGGTCTATTCGGACCTGCGGACGCAGGCGCAGGTGAGCACGGGAGCGGGAAGCGGGGCGGCGGGGAGCGCGGACGGGGCGGCCCTGAGCGCCACGTTCGGCGGCCCCACCGGCGTGGCGTTCTGGCCGAATGGAGACCTCTACGTGGCGGATTACCTCAACCATAAGATCCGGCGGATCCAGGGCGGCAACGTGAGCACGCTGGCCGGGAGCGGGACGGCGGGAAGCGTGGATGCCAGTGGGACGAGTGCATCGTTCAACTACCCCTGGGGGATCGCTGTGTACTGGGACGGCTCCCTGATCGTTACGGACCGGCTTGGGCACAAGATCCGGCGGGTCACCACCGGAGGGGTGGTGACGACGATTGCGGGTACGGGAACACCAGGGAACAGCAACGGTCCGGGGGATGTTGCCATGTTCAACCAGCCCATGGGCGTGACGGTGGGAAAGGACGGGAACATCTACGTCGTCGATCACGGCAACTTCATGATCCGCAAAATCACTCTCATCAATAACTTTTTCGATCAGCCGTCCAGCTACACCGTGACGACGGTGGCGGGGAACGGGGCGCCGGGAGCGGCGGACGGGACGGGAGCCGCCGCGCAGTTCAGCTACCCGGTGGACATCGCCGCCGACGAGGGGCACGTGCTCTACGTGGCCGATTACGCCAACCACAAGGTCCGAAGGATCAGCCCGGCGGGAGCGGTGACGACCGTTGCCGGGACGGGAGCGGCGGGGCTGGCGGACGGCAATGGGAATGTGGCGCAGTTCCGGTATCCGGGCGGGATCGCGGTGGTGATCGGGACGCTGGTGGTGAGCGATAACCACACTCACCGGCTGCGGCAGCTGCAGCTGAGGCCGGGGAACTCTCCGGGAGTGTCGAGCAGCTGGACGGTGCAGAGCCTGGCGGGCGAGGGGACGGCGGGTCATCAGGACGGGAGCGGCGAGGCGGCCCGGTTCTTCCATCCGTATGGGCTGTCGGCGGACGCGGACGGAAACCTGCTGGTGGCGGACTACGCGAACAACCGGATCCGGAGGGTGGCGCCGAACCCGGAGAGAGTGTGGCTGTCCAATCCGGACGGGATGTATCAGGACAACCGGAGGACACCGGGGGAGGTGCGCCCGTATCTTTCGTATGCGGGAACGGTGGCGAACGGGGGGACGAGTTCGACGAAGCAGTGGGCGTTCGTGGTGCCGAAGGAGGTGAGCGCGTTCGAGTTCGACGTGACGCTGGAGGCGGCGACGGACGTGCTGGCTCCGCCGCCGGCCCGGTCCGGCTCCGGCTCTCCCGACACATGGGTGCGGACCCTGGCAGGAGGATTGTCAAGAGGATTTCTGGACGGCGATGCGAGCCAGTCATTGTTCCGCGATCCGGCGGGGATCGCGGTGGACCGGGCGGGCAATCTCTACGTCTCGGAAAGTAGCAATGGCGCCGTCCGCCGGATCAGCGTGGACGGCCTCGTCACCACGGTCGCGGGGAATCCCGGTATCGCTATCTCCGGTTCGGCGGACGGGTCCGGTCATCTCGCCCGGTTCTATGGCCCTATCGGTATTGCCGTCACCCCCGATGGAAAGACGCTCTACGTGGCGGATGGGTACAATCACAGGATCCGCCGGATCAGCCTGGCGGGAACGGACCCGACGAAGCCCGATCACTGGACCGTCGCCACCATCGTCAACCCCACGACCACAGCCTCTGGCTACGTGGAGGGCTCCGGAGACGTGGCCCGGATGGACCGTCCCTGGGGGATCGCCCTGGGTCAGGGGGGGAATCTCTACGTCTC
>JAHWJO010000266.1 GCA_019348365.1 Armatimonadota bacterium
TGTCATGGTCGACCGGATCTGACCCCCGTTCCAGATAACTGAGCAACCTTCCCCCTATTTCCACTCCCCCATTTCCCCCCTCCCCCATGTCCCTACCCCGGCTCCGCCTTCCCCCGCAGGATGTGGTCCACCCGTTCGTCCAGGCGGGGGTCATTCGGCTGCCGCGAGAGGTAGAATTCCTCATAATGCGCTTTGATGATCCCGGCGATGGGCGTCGCGATGAGCGCGCCGAGGATGCCGAACGCGCTCGCCATCACGATCACCGCAAAGATCAGCGAGGCGGGGTGAAGCTTCATCTGCTGGGAACGGATCAGCGGCCCGATCAACAGTCCCGTGAACTGGTTGAGCAAGAAATAGAAAATCAGTACCCAGAACCCCTTCACCGGCGAGACCACGAACGCCACGATGACCGGCGGAATCGACATGATGTAGGGGCCCAGCTTCGGAACCTGCTCCGAAAAGAAGGTGAAGACCCCCCACAGAATGGCGCCGGGGATGCCCATCACGGAGAGGAACACGCCCGCCGCAATCCCCTCGATCGCGCCGACGATCACGTTCGAGAGGAGCCACCGGCTCACCATCTCTGAGCTTTTCGCGAAGGCCCGCGCGGCGGGGTCCCGCAGGCGTTCGGGCATCGCCGTCAGGTATCCATGGATCAGCGGCTGGGGGTGGGCCAGGATGAAGAGCACCGTGACGGAGAGGATCAACGCGAACAGCATCAACCCGACCAGCGACAGGGAGAGGATGCCGGCTCCGGTGAGAAAGGAGCCCAGCGCCGGAAGCGCCCTCTCCGCCACGAAATCGAAATCCATTTGTCGCACGTCTTCCTGAACCTCCGGGTAGGCGGCGAGTCGGGCCATGGCCCAGGCTTGCAGGGTTGAGAGATACTCCGGCATCCGGGAGAGGAGCACCTTCGCGTCGTGGAGGAGCGGCGGAATCACCAGCGCGAGCAGCAGGACGAGGACGGCAAAGATCGCGAAGCAGATTGCCAGGGCCCCCGCGACGCGCGGCACGCCCCGGTCCTCCAGCCACACCACCGGCGGGTTCAGCGCGGTCGCCAGGAGGACGGCGGTCACCCCGAACATGAGGCCCAGCAGGATCTCGTCGAGCAGCCAGAAGAGCAGCACGAAGCCGAGGGCCATGTGAAGGATGCGGGAAAGCACCCGGTACAGCTCGCTCTCGCGGGAGTAGAGGGCCGTGACGTTCGTCTCGCGTCCGGGTTGGGGCAGGCCGCCGGGTTCGATCATGGCTTGCGGGGTTCTCCTTGGGAAGAGCGGGAGGGAAACGTCCGATATTCTGGCTATACTGTTGGAGGCGACGGTTTCTTCCGGCTTATCAGATCCCATCTGAGCGAAGGGCGCGGCAGGCCGGATCGTCCGTTATCGCAACGCCGAAAGGCGAGCTTTCGGGGCGAAGCCGGTCAGGGCGAAAGCCTGCTCCTGCTGCCGACACTCTCTTTCCACGTTTGAACTTCAGGAAAACCTGCCCGGCTCTTTGTGAGCGTCATCGGTCGCTGCGGACGCCGGATCGGGCTTTTTGGGATCTCTTTCTATGCGTATTCTGGCGGTGGACAACTGGCTCAAAGCCCCGGCGGACCGGGACATCATCACGCGGTGGACCGTAGGCGCGAAGGGATCCGGCAGCCACGCCCTCGACCTGCCGACCCCGACGGACCCCGACCGCTTCACCTTCCTCGCGCTGGGGGACACCGGCGACTCGGAGGTTGCGGGCTCACACCTCTCCCCGCAGGATGCCGTGGCGCAGCAGATGGCCCTCGACGCCGCGCTGCCGGACGGGCCGGGGGACGCCTCCCTGATCCTGCACATGGGGGACGTGATCTATATGACGGGCGAGCGCCGCCTCTACGACCGCAACTTCCGCCGCCCCTACGCCCCGTTCCTCACGCCGGAAAGCACCGTCGATCAGCTCACTTTCCGCATCCCGTTCCTGCCCGTGCCCGGCAACCACGATTACTACGACCTCGGGGCGTGGATGAAGTGGATCGGGCGGTTCCCCTTCCTGGGCGCGGGGATTCAGGCTATCGCCCACCAACTGTTCGCGTTCAACCTCCCCAAAGGCGGCTCCGATATGGGCCGCGCCTACATGAAGGCGTTCGTGGACCTGAAGGCGGATACCACGACGGCCCCCCTGCCCTACGTTCCGGGCCGGTCCACCCGCCTCCCCAACCGGTATTATCGTTATCGGTACGGCAGCGTGGATTTCTTCGCGCTCGATTCCAACACCCTCGACGCGCCCCCGCCCGGCGCGGATCGCGGAGCGGTGCGGATCGAGGCCGAGCAGAAGATCGAAGCCCTCGAAGCGACCGCCCGCGACATCGATACGAAGCTCCGGCGGGACCAGAAGGCCCTCGACCGGTGGCGGAACGAGCAGCGCGAGGCGACCGCCCGCGATACCTCCCGCCTCACCGCGTTCGTCCGGGAGCTTCCGGCGGTGGAGACCGCGTTGCGGGAGCTGGAACAGGCGCTCTCGGAGGTGGACCCGCCCTGCGGCCCCTGCGATGAGGCGCGGGGAGCGATCACGACGGCGCGGCGGCGGTGGAACGAAGCGACGGAAGACTTCTCCGCCGCCGACGGGACTGAAGCGACGGTCGCCGCGCTGCACGCCCTCGAAGAGGCCAGCGATGAAGGGTACGTGGCCCTGAGCACGCTGGAAGAGTGCCTCGGCGCGCTCTCGGAGGGGGTCGTCCGCACGGCCCTTCTGTCCGCGCGGGAGGCGCTGGAACTCTCGCTCCAGCGGTGCGCGGAGATCGCCGTCCCCACCCCGGCGGACCTGTGCGCCCACATGAAGCGGCTCTCGGAGGATGCGCTTGACGTGCAGCGGGACCTGGCGGTGGAGCGTCGGCGGCTGCGGTTCCGCCCGGAGGATCACGATTCGGCGCAGCTGGAGTGGCTGGACCGGTCGCTCGCCGAAGCCGTGAAAGAGCGGCCCGGCGGCTGGCGCGTGGTTTACCTCCACCACCCCCTCTACACGAGCATCCGCAACCACAGCGAGAAGCACAACGTACAGGACGTACGCGCGAACCTGCTGGACCTCCTGAAAGGCCGGGTTCATCTCGTCCTCTCCGGGCACGCCCACGCCTTCGAGTGGTTCCGGTCGAGCGCCCTGCCCCATGCGGGACTCTTCGTGACGGGAGGCGGGGGGCAGATCTCCCTCCGGCCCTCCCTCCTCGATCCCCGGCTCCTCTACCGCTACCGCGACCGCTACGACTCGCTGCGGGAGCACGGCGCGGGGGAGTGCGCTGTGGGCGGGTACGGCCCCCCAGCCCCGGACGGGGAGGCGGGGAATACCTACCATTATCTGAAGATCGAGGTGACGACGGAAGCCCTGGTGGTGCAGCCCATCGGGGTGCGCCGACTGGGGGACGGGACCTACCGCAGGGAGACCCCCATGCGGGTGTACCACGCGCCGGAGCTGCCGGAGACCCGCCCGCCGTGGGAGCCGCGTTCCCTTGAAGGCGTGGAGGTCCGCCGGGATGCGCCGCCCTGCCCGGTGTGGGGCGAATGAGGCGCGGAAGCGGCCTAATGGGACGCGGAGCTTCGCTACACGGATCGGAACGGATTGGCGCGGATTAACCCCTTTGGAACCGCAGAGGCGCGGAGACGCAGAGAACCCCGGACCCCCTGAAGAGGTGACAGGGTGAAGAGGTGATCGGGTGAGGGGGTTCATCGGCGTGTATCTGCGTTCATCTGCGGTTTCAATTGCAGTTATCTGGATTCATCCGTGTACATCTGTGGTTCCATTCAGGGGTTATCCGCGTGAATCCGCGTTTGGAAATCCGCGTGCCGCAGGCCCGCGTCCCATTGCACCGGAAATAGATAGCGGCGTATGCGCGGAACAGGGCCGCTTTGAATTAGAGGGCCAACGGTTGTACCATTTTATGGACGGTGATGAAGCGTTCCATCAAACGGCCCGCAGGAAAGTGCAAGGCAGATTGAAACGAGTGGCTATTCAGCATAAGAAAAGCGGTTGTCTCATTGGGATCGAGCGATGCGGCTGAGCACGCGCAGCCGCCCCCGATTCGGGGTGCTCCAGCAGCGGGAGACTTCCCCTGTGCCCTCCCTGCTGCGGCGCGTCGGCCTGGCCGTCGGGCTGATCGTGGCGATCTCTTTCCTGCTCTGGTTCAATCGGGCGGGGTTGCAGGATAACACCCACCCGGACCGCCCGCTCGGCTTCACCGATGTCTTTTACTTCACCGTCGTGACCCTGACCACCGTGGGCTACGGCGACATCATCCCCGTGACCCCGGAGGCGCGGCTGGTCAACGCCATTCTGCTGACCCCGATCCGGGTCTTCCTGTGGGTCCTCTTCCTGGGGACCGCCTACGAGCTGATTCTGGAGCGGTACCGCGAGAGGGTGCAGTTGGAACAGTTACAGAAGCGAATGAAGAACCACGCGATCATCTGCGGCTACGGCGTCAAGGGACGCTCCATCATCGAGGAGATGCTGGCGCACGGCCACTCCTCGGAAAGCATCGTCGTGATCGATCCGGATGAAGCCGCTTCCAAGGAAGCGGCGGCGCACGGCCTGATCGCCCTCCACGGGGATGCCTCCACGGAAGCGATCCTCCGCGCGGCGGTCATCGAGAAGGCGGACCACGTCCTCGTCGCTCCGAACCGGGACGACGCGTGCGTGCTGATCTGCCTGACGGTGCGGAGCCTCGCCCCTAAAGTGCGGCTGATCGCCTCGGCCCGCGAGGAGGAGAACATCAAGCTGATCTACAGCGCGGGGGCGGATGTGGTCATCGCGCCGTCGGTGTCGGGCGGGCGGCTGATGGCGGCGGCGGTCCGGCAGAAAGCGGTGACGCAATTCCTGGAGGATCTGCTGGCGTTCGGCAAGGGGATCGACGCGGGAGAGCGCGTGGTCCGGCAGGAGGAATCGGGCCTCCACCCGCGCGATCTCCCGGACCTGGAGGGGGCTCTCGTCCTGGGAGTCGCCCGGGACGATGAGTACTGCCCCTTCCATCAGATGCGGACGTACCGCCTCCAGCCGGGAGACGTGGTGGTGTACCTGACGGGGTCGCCCGAGTGCGCCCCCATGGAGCCGATGAGCAACGGGCCGGATCCGTCCATCTGACCCCAACGGGAGGAGAGACAGGGAGAGAATGGCCCTACGCAGGCGAAGATTCGCTCCGGCGGAAGGAATCGACCCTTCTATGCCTAAAAGAGATAGCTGCGAGAGGGGTCGGACCATGCGCGGGGAACAGGAGCCGGTGTTCTTCGTCTCCTCGGCGTGCTGATGATGAGATCCGGAGCCGATCCCCCGCTTCGAATCCGTCCCCTCCCTGGCTAAAGGATAATGTATTGGCAGAAACCTGCTCGTCCGAACTCCTCTCCCCCGGCGTCCTTCGTGTTGCCCTCGGAAACCCGGAAGATCTCACCCCGGTGAAACTGCGGCAGCGTCCCCCCAGCCCCTTCCTCGCCGAGATGCTCTGCGATGCCCCCTGCCCATTCGATACAAGCGCGATCCGGGGGCGGCAGACGGGACGCGGGTACGTGGTGGAGATCCCCCTGACGGAGGATGAGGAGGTGTACGGCTTCGGGCTTCAGCTTCAGTCTCACGCCCAACGCGGCAAAAAGAAGACGATCCGCATCAACAGCGATCCCGTGGCCGATACCGGGGACTCTCACGCCCCGGCCCCGTTCTACGTGAGCACGCGGGGGTACGGAGTGCTCGTCGATACGGCGCGGTACGCCAGCTTCTGGATCGGCTCGGCGAAGGCGAAGCGGGAGCCGGAGCCCTCCGGCGGGGAGGCCGGGAAGACTGCCGGGGAAGTGCGCTCGGTGGAGGAGCTGTACACGACGCGCTCGATGTCGATGACGAGTCCCGTGACGGTGGAGATCCGGGACGTAGACGGGGTCGATGTGTACGTCTTCTGGGGGGAGGAGCTGCGCGAGGCGGTGCAGCGCTATGTCCTCTTTAGCGGCGGGGGATGCCTGCCGCCGCGCTGGGGCCTGGGGGTCTGGTACCGCTGCCGCACCGATTTCGACCAGGGGCAGGTGCTCCGGTTCGCGGAGCAGTTCAGAGAGGAGCGCATCCCGTGTGACGTGCTGGGGCTGGAGCCGGGCTGGCAGACCCACTCCTACCCATGCTCTTTCGCCTGGAGCGAACGGTTCCCCGACCCGGTGGGGCTGATGCGAACCCTTGCAGAGCGGGGCTACCGCCTCAACCTCTGGTCGCACCTGTTCGTCCACCCCTCCTCGCCTGTGTACGACGCGCTCCATCCCCTCTCCGGCGATTACACCGCGTTCGGCGGCCTCGTGCCGGACCTCTCGCTACCGGAAGCTCGGGAGATCCTCGCCGAACAGCACGCGCGGGACCATGTGGACCCCGGCGCGTCCGGCTACAAGCTCGACGAGTGCGACAACTCCGACTTCATCTGGCGCGCCTGGTCGTTCCCGGAGATCACGCAGTTCCCCTCCGGCCTCGAAGGCGAGCGGATGCACGGCCTCCTCGGCATCCTGTATCAGGCCACCATCGAGAGCATCTTCCGGTCGCGGGACCGGCGGACGTACTGCTCCGTGCGGTCGTCGCACGCGCTGGCGGCCCCTTACCCGTTCGTCCTCTACAGCGATCTGTACGGGCACAAGGAGTTCATCCGGGGGCTGGTGAACGCGGGGTTCACGGGGCATCTCTGGTCCCCGGAGGTGCGCCACGCGGGCAGCCCGGAGGACCT
>JAHWJO010000020.1 GCA_019348365.1 Armatimonadota bacterium
CTAGAGCGGATTGTGGGTACAGGGCACCGCTAGTTCCCCGTCTAGCACGACCAAAGCGTGAAATCTTCGGACGCTGACCCATATCCGTCGCCGGTTCACTCGATACGGCTGGATGGGTCCTGAAAACGCTCCTTTTATAGGACTTCTTTCAGGAGAAAACGTTCCCTGGATTTGATGTCTTTCACTGGGGAGATAGTAGGGTGACGGCCCCCTCCGAACCCGGTGATCCGAAAGGGGCCGCCCACATATCAGCAGGCTTATTTTACCACATCCTTGCGATCCAGAGTCACGGTTTTCGAGATCATCCGGATCCCCCGCTCATCGGTGACCAGGTAGCGGTCATCGGTGAGGCCTTCGCCTTTCCAGCCCCATGCATCCTGATGGAGGAGACTCTGGCGTGTCGGGTCGATGGTGACCGTCAGCTCGTACTGGTCGGCCTGGAAGGGGAACAGCTTTTTCGGATCGTGCTCCATATCCTCCGGGTCTTTCGAGAAGTCGAGGATGAACCGGAATTCCGTCGATTCCTCGCCTTTCTTCAGGGTCTCCGTCGGGAAGGAGATCTCTTTCATGTAGGTGGTGAGATTATTCTTCTGCCACTCGAAGTCGTCGGCATGAGCGGCGTATCGCTGCTTGTAGTTCTTGTCTCGGAACCAGACGAACATGCGGGTGTAGAGGCGGTGCCCTTTGAGCTTGTTCGTAAAATCCGCCCCCTCGATGTGGCCGGAAACCTCCAGCTTGCGGTTCCCGATCTGCCGAACCTTGAAGTCAAAGTTCGTATTGACCTGATGCAGCTGGTTGTCCCCCACGTTGACCCAGCGGGGGTGCGGCTTGGCGTTCCAATCGAACTTGTAACCCGGCTGGCCCGCGCCCTTGCGGAAGTAATCCTTCCGCAGGTTGCTGGTCGTGAGGTTCCGGTACTGCACCTGGAACGCATCGAAGATCGGGGAGAGATCCGGGTTGTCCCGTATGTACCCGTTCACTTCCGTATCGGAGATGAACGAGAGGAACGCCTTCCGATCCGAGGGCGATGCGTTCAGGGCGGCCCACTTCTGCTTGATGTTGGGCGGGGCCGTCGCCTGGATCTGAGAGATGAGGCGGTTCTGAGTCTTATCGAGATTCCGCTCCCACTGGACGAACATCTCGTCGATCTGCCCGTTCGCCTCCAGGTTGTGGGCGATGGCGTTGTCGATGTAGTAAGGAGCGGGTTTGTTGTCCGTCCCCGGTTTCGTCGATGCCAGTCGCGCGTACTTCACCGCGGTCGCGTAATCCTTGATTTTGTGGTTGTGAAGATAAGACTGCTGGAAGTACATATCCCAGACGTTCGGGTTATCCTGGATGCCCTTGTTCAGGAACCGGGCGCCCTCCGGGATGAGGCGCTGGTCGCCCAGGTTATAGGCGAGGTGCCACGCTCCCGTGGAGTAGACGTCGAGCTGGTGCGGGTCCAGCCAGGTGACGATGTAGAAGAGCGGGACGAGATCATCGTACTTGCCGGAGTGGAAGTACTCGTCCGCGCGTACCCACAGCAGGCCGGCGGCGACCTCCCGGAAGCCGAGCAGGGTCCCGGCGAGCAGCTCGAAGGACTGTTTGCCAACATCGGTGATGGATTTCGTCTCCTTCAGGTCCACGAAATGCTCCCGGTCGGGATCGATGGCGAACTGAAGGCCGATGGTGACCATATAAAGCAATGCTGCGATCACCAGCAGTCGATAAGGTTGAGGTCGTTCCATAATTTTCTTTACATCTCCTTGCGGTCGAAAATGAAGATCGCGAGGAGGAGCATGATGGCGGAGTAGACCAACCCGTACGGGATCAGCTCCAGGAAGACGTGCCGGTAGAAATTTGGGATCTCCTGCATCGCCTGGGGATGAATCAACGGGTTGGTGATATTGAAGTTTGAGAAATTCGGGATCATGACGTGGATGGCTTTTAAGAACCACCCGAAATACCGGCTCACGCTCTCCCCGGTCTGGTTGGCAATGCTGAGCAGGAAATCGCTGAGCATGCCGACCACAAACATGAAGAAAGTCAAAGCGGCATTGATGTTCCGTGTTAAAAAGACGCTGAACAGCAACGCTACCGAGCCGAGCATAACGAACTGGACGAAGATGATGAGCACGCCGATGGCGATCTCATAGGGGAAGCTGAACGTCTTCAATCCGATAAGGGCGAGGAACGCCAGGCCCATGAGGCCGAAGTTGAGTCCCAGGGTCATCGCCAGGCCGAGCTGCTTCCCCGTGATGTAGGCCGACCGCCGGACGGGCTTGCTGAGGATGGTGTAGATCGTCTTCCGCTCGATCTCGGCGGGGATGAGATCCGTGCCGAGGAAGATGCTCATGACGAGCCCGGCAAGGACAATGACGCCAAACGCCATGCTCTTGATGACGATCATCTCCACGCGGCTGGCGGACGTGACGCCGCCGACTTCTCCCGCCTGGGTGCTGATTCCGGTGGGCGCGGCGAAGAACGCGAACGCCTGGGAGAGGATGATCATGATGAGGGCGACGAGCAGGAAGATGTTGATCACCTTCTTGCGCATGGCCTCTCCCACGGTGTTGGTCGCGATGGTCCAGGCGGTCATCCCTCGGCTCCTTTCAGCGGGGTGTCTTCCGATGTGAAGGTGATCTCCGGAGGGAGGGCCGCGCCGGAATCATCGTCCCGGACGGTCTGGAGGAAGATGCTCTCCAGGGACTGCCGCTGCGGAGTGACGGAGATGAGGCGCGCTCGCTCCGCGCGGACCGCGTCGATGATCTGGCCGACGAGCTCCTCGTCGCTCTGGTAGAGGAGGATGCGCCCTTCCTGCTCGACGACCCGCTGCGACAGGCCGCGAAGGGACTGCTCCAGCGCGGGGCTGAGGGGCCGGTCCACGATGATCTGCACTTCGCTGCCCTTGAGGAGGTCGTCCACATCGCCGATCTTCATCAGCTTGCCGCGATGGATGATCGAGACGCGGTCGCAGATCAGCTCCACGTCCGAGAGCTGGTGGGAGCTGGTGAAGATCGTCTTCCCCTCTTCCTTGAGCTTGAGGATCACGTCCCGGATCTCGATGTGGGCGATGGGGTCGAGGCCGGAGGTGGGCTCATCGAAGAAGAGGAGCTTGGGATCGTTGATGAGGGCCTGCGCGATTCCGACGCGCTGGAGCATCCCCTTGGAATACTCCCGCAGGGGCTTCTTGTCTTCGGCGAGGCCGACGAGCTGGAGGAGTTGGCGGATCTTCCGTCCGCGCTCTTCGGCGTTGATGTTGAACAGTTTGCCGTAGAAGTTCAGCAGCTCCGCGCCGCTCAGGTAATCGTAGAAGTAGGGGCTTTCGGGGAGGTAGCTGATCTCCCGCCGCACCTGGATGTTCCCGACCGGCTTGCCGAGCAGCTCGGCGCGGCCTTCGGTGGGAAAGATGAGTCCCAGCAGCATTTTGATGGTGGTGGTTTTGCCCGCCCCGTTGGGACCCAGGAAGCCGAAGATGACTCCCTGCTCCACTTCGAGGTCGAGGTGGTCCACCGCAAGGCGTCCCCCGCCTCTGCCGAGAACGCCGTACCGTTTGGTCAGGCCAATCGTTTGGACCGCAAGGGCCATACGAAAATACCTCCGTGAATGAGTCGTGGGCGACCCGACGGAGGTCCGGAAGGGGGCAGTCTGGAGCAGCCTGCCTTTTCTCCGGGCCGACATCGGGTCGCCGTGAGAGGGTGTCCCGAGACTCCGGCGGCGGGCCTGAAATGAATAAAATAAGGGCTGAACCCGTTTATTTAAATAAATGCGCCGGATGCACAGGAGTGGAAGCCGCATTCTAACCACATCGGCCCCCAATGGCATTTCGCCTTGCAGGGATGCGCCTCCTGCCTGTATGTTGTACTCATATCCTCGGGAATGAACAGTAACAGGACCCGGAATTCTCTCCAAAAGTTCCTTGATCCCGGCTACGAAGGGCCATGACGAGGATCATCGGCGAGAGTGTGTTTTACCGGACGGATTTTGTTACCCTGATAACGGATACGGGTTCGGAAGTTGGGATACGGGAGGGCTATCGACCGTGTCCACGTGCATTCAGGCAGAGCCTCACTCACCAACTCCGATCCCTCACCTACCCTGCCTTTCTCTCTATTTATGACGTGAAACGGGCATACTCTCATGGCGTTTTCGCTGACCGATCACCCCCACCGACGCTACAATCCCCTCACCCGCGAGTGGGTCCTGGTATCGCCCCACCGGACGAAGCGCCCCTGGCAGGGCCAGACTGATCGGCCCGCCACGGCGGAGCGCCCCGCCTACGACCCGGAATGCTACCTCTGTCCGGGGAACGAGCGGGCGGGTGGGGAGCGGAACCCGGATTATGAATCCGTCTACGTATTCAACAACGACTTCGCGGCGCTGCTGCCGGATGCGCCGGAGGGGGGAAACTCCCCTGCCCCCGGCCCGACCCCTTCAGCGGGAGACGGGGATGCAAAAACGCGCTCGCTTTTCTGCGCGCGGAGCGAGCGGGGCATCTGCCGGGTGATCTGCTTCTCGCCGCGCCACGACCTCACCCTTCCCCGGATGGAAGTCGATCAGATCCGCAGCGTGGTGGACGCCTGGACGGAGCAGTATCGGGAGATCGGGGCGAAGGAGTTCATCCGGCACGTCCAGATCTTCGAGAACCGGGGGGCGATGATGGGGGCGAGCAACCCGCACCCGCACGGGCAGATCTGGGCGACGGAATCGATCCCGCTCATCCCGCATCGAGAGATCGAGGCGCAGGCTGAATACATGCAGGAGCACGGGAGCTGCCTCCTCTGCGATTATGGGCGGTCGGAACGGGAGCGGGGGGAGCGCACGGTGGTGGAGACGGCGCACTGGCTGGCGGTGGCGCCGTTCTGGGCGGTGTGGCCGTTCGAGACGCTGGTGCTCCCGAAAGCGCACCGGGCATCGCTTTTGGAGCTGGACGAGGAGGAGCGGGGGGATCTGGCGGCGCTGCTGAAAGAGCTGACGACCCGGTACGACAACCTGTTCCTCACGTCGTTCCCCTACTCGATGGGGATTCACCAGGCGCCGACGGAGGGACTGACCCCGGACGGGTATCACATGCACCTGCACTTCTTCCCGCCGCTGCTGCGTTCGGCGGAGGTGCGGAAGCACATGGTCGGCTACGAGATGCTGGGAGAGCCGCAGCGGGACATCACGCCGGAGTCGGCGGCGGAGCGCATCCGGCAGGTCTCCGCGACGCATTACCTGTCGGAAGGATGATCGTCGGCAGGCTCCTCGCCTGCAAATTCGACCTTATCGTAGATGTCGGAGAGGGTAAGAGTCACATCCAGTGGAGCCAGCACGAGGGTTCCGTCAGGGTCGCTGATTTCAGTCAGAAGCCACTGTTCTCCCTGTCGGACGAAATGCTCTACTCGTACCTAATCCTGAGAGACCAGGACGTAATCGGTGAGAGAGGGGATTCGGCGGTAAAGGGCGAATTTATCCCCCCGATCATAGGCTTCCGTGGAGGGAGACAGCACCTCGATAAGGACCTGGGGATTAAGCAAAGTATCCCCATAACCGTCTTCAAATTGGGGTTCGCCACACAGGGCCATCTGATCGGGGTAGGCGTACAGCCCGGTATCACTGACCTTCAGCCGCATATCCGAGGCGTAGGGAAAACAAGAGCGGCCTCTCATTTGCATGAACAATAATCCGGAAAGATTATAGTTGATCCGATTGTGAGGCTCACTGGCCCCGGCCATTGCGTAGATCTGGCCGTTGTAGTATTCGCTCTTGTAGTCTGCATTGCGCTCCAGAGCCAGGTACTCGTCCGGGGTGTAGAGCTTGGGTTGTGGTAAAGCCGCCATTCTACCTCTCCAGAGTGATGTTGCGTTATGCCGCCGCGCGCATGGGCTCCCGCTCGATCCGCAACGGGCCTTCCCGAAGCTCCCATTCCCGCGCCTCGTCCAGAGCTTCCGTGAGCAGGGCTTCCACATCGGGCAGGGTTTCCAGCTTCATGTAGCGGCCCCGGAGCTCCGAGGCGTTCGGCAGGCCCTTGATGTAGTGCGCCGCATGCATCCGCATCTGCGAGAGGCCGACGCGCTCTCCTTTCTGCGCCACCATCATCCGCGCCTGCCGCAGCAGGGTTTCCAGCCGCTCCACGGCGGTCGGGGCGGGGAGGCGGCGGGCATCCAGCAGCCACGCTTTCACCCGCCCGAAGATCCACGGGTCGCCCCACGCGCCGCGCCCGATCATGATGCCGTCCACGTCCGTCTCCGCCAGCATCTTCTCCGCGTCTTCGGGCGAGACCACGTCCCCGCTGCCCAGCACCGGGATCGAGACGGCCCGCTTCACTTCGCCGATCACGCCCCAGTCGGCGAACCCGTTGAACCCCTGCTTCGAGGTGCGCCCGTGGACCGCGACGGCGGCGATCCCCACCTCTTCCGCCATCTGCGACACCTGTACGGCGTTTATGCAGTCCTGGTCCCACCCGGCGCGGATCTTGATCGTCACCGGGCAGTCCACGGCCTCCACGACAGCCTGCAGCACCGGGCGAAGCACGTTCAGGTCGCGGCAGAGGGCGGCGGCGGCCCCAGTTCGCAGCACCTTGGGGACCGAACAGCCGAGGTTGATGTCGATTACGTCCGCACCGCGCGTCCAGGCGGCATGCGCCGTTTCCGCCATGTACTCCGGCTCCGCCCCGAAGATCTGGCATCCGACGGGCCGCTCCTCGTCGGTCCAGTCCATCATGGTGAAGGTCTTCTGGTTGCCGTAATGGACGGCGTTGGCGCTCAGAAGCTCGGTACAGACGAAGTCCGCCCCGCCTTCCTTGCAGAGGAGGCGATACGGGTGATCAGTATAGCCCGCCATCGGCGCCAGCGTCACCCACGGGCGCGGCGGCAGGATGTTGAGAAATCCTTCAGGTCCCTTCATAATGTATCTCTTTAACGCTCCCTATTCAGTAGCAGGACAAAACAATAACGCAGATGTGAATTCTATTTTCCATTCAGTGAACGGGAGCATTGCCACACTAATCTGAGACCCTCCAGCGTGAGCCAGGGATCCACATGCCGGATCGTGCGGCTTCGGGAGGCGATCATCTCCGCCAGCCCTCCCGTCGCGATGACGGTGGGATTTCCGCCCAATTCCTCAGCGAAGCGGCGGACCATCCCGTCCGTTTGCTCGACGAACCCCAGTACGATGCCGCTCCGCATGCTCTCCACCGTCGAGCGCCCGATGGCGTGCTCCGGCGGCAGCAGCTCGATCCGGGAGAGGCGGGCGGCGTGTTGGGCCAGCGCCTCCACCGAGATGCCGATTCCCGGCGCGATTGCCCCGCCGATGTAGCGCCCGTCGGCGGTGAGGGCGTCGAAGGTGGTGGCGGTGCCGTAATCCACCACGACCGCCGGGCCGCCGTAAAACCGGTACGCCGCCTCCGCGTTCACGATCCGATCCGGCCCCACGTCCCCCGGCGTGTGGTAATCCACGGTGATGCTCGCGGGGGTGTCCGGGCCGACGCACAGGACCGGGCCGGAGCAGACCCGCTCGGCAAAGGTGTTCAGGGTCCGGCCGATGGACGGGACGACGTTGCTGATGGCGACTCCACTCAAGCCGTCCATGGGCAGCCCCGCCGAACCCATCAGCCCCCAGAGCAGCACGACGTACTCGTCTTCGGTGCGGGCGCGCTGGGTGGCGATGCGCCACTGAGCCTGCCACCGCGCCCGACCGGTGGAGTCCAGGTCGTCCGGGTCGCACACCCCGAGGACGATATTCGTATTCCCGGCATCAATCGCCAGCAGCACGGCTCACTCCGTTCGGGGTCGATGGGTCGTTAGGTCGTTGGGTCGTTGGGTCGTTGGGAAATACCCTCTCCTATTCGGATGGGCAAGGAGGGTATGGACTCGGAGCATGGATAGAAATACGGGCGTTTAGGAGCGACTCCCCCAACGACCCAACGACCTAACGACCCAACCACCCATCAAACTTCTGCCATTCTTCAAAGGTACGGAGGTCCCGGCGGGCGTACCACTCCATGAGGGTCACGCCTTCCGGCGCCACGTCCTCGATGATCCCTTCCGGGCAGGGGAGCCACTCCACATGCCCGAAGATGCGGCAAACGAGCGGGCGCACCGGATAGATGCTGCACCGGCCCCGCTCCACATCGCGAAAACGGCATGCCTCGTAGGTGAACTCCGGCGCGCCGGGCCAGGGGACGTTCTTCTCCTGGCGTGCGACCCGTTCGCGCTCCGCCGGGTCCTGCTCATTCAGGTAGCCGCATATCCGCTCGTACTCCCATCGGGAGATGGGATAGCCGGAGATGCACCGGTCGCCGCATTTATCGCAGCCGTCGCAGGAGGAGAGTCGTTCTTTCCATGGGCGCTTCGAGCCGTGAGGGGGGAGGAGTTGAATGTCTCGCGGGGGGGCGGTCGATGCGTTCTCAGAGGTTTCCCGTATCTCCTCCGGCTCGACGCTCACGCTCCTCCCTCCGAAGCGGCGTCCGGATTCCAGAGTTCGGCCTCCTCCGTGGAGAGGGGGGTGAGAATCCGCCTTGCCGCGCGGTTAAAGGCGTCGCGGGGGAGCATCATCCGGCGGTAGCAGCCGTCGCAGCGGAGCCCGATGTCCGCCCCGACGCGCGTGACCGTCCATTCGAAGCTGCCGCACGGGTGTTTCTTCCGCATGAGGACGCGGTCCGACGGTTCCACGCGCTGGAGGGGGCGGGAGGGAGCGGCGGGTTGGGAAGGGGGTTGAGGTACAGGCATAGCTCTATTATAGGGCTCAAAGCTTAAAGTTCAAGGTGCATAGCGAGGGCTTCGACAGGGTCTTGACTCTATTTCGACCCGCACGAAAATAGGGCTCCATCGGGAAGATCTGGTGAGGTGTGCCGCGATTGAAGCCGCTCCTGAGGGCTTTCAGCCGAGCGTCCCATTGGGACGCATACCCTGCCCACGCATCCGGAGTGTCCCGCAGGGACACTCAGCCGGAGCGTAGCGGAGGCTCCACAGGAGCGACTTCAGTCGCGGCACTCCCCGCAAGAACTTCCATCCCGGCACACCCCTGGACTTTCTTGATAGCTCCAAGTAGACTTTGCACCTTGAACTTTGAGCCTAAAAGTCCCCGAGCGCCGGGAGGTAGTCCTTCCAGACGTTGTGCCGCTTGCCGTCGAGGTACTTGATGAGGCTGATGAACGGCACGTACCGGGGCCGCCGGGGCACCTTCTTGAGCTGCATCCCGATCTGCTGGAGGGACCGGTCGCCCTTCTTGGTGTTGCACCGCCGGCAACAGGTGACCAGGTTTTCCCAGGTGGAAGGCCCGCCGTGGCGGCGGGGGATGACGTGGTCGAGGGTGAGGTCCTTGCCGGTGACGCCGCAGTACTGGCAGGTGAAGCCGTCCCGCGCGAAGATGCTCCGCCGGGAGAGGCGAAGCTGCGGCATAGGGCGCTTGACATGGTACTTCAGGCGCACCACGGAGGGGCGCGGCAGATGGCCGGTCAGCGTGTGGATCGCCAGGTCTTCGGCATGGAGGATATCCGCCTTGCCGAGCAGGATCAGACCCATCGCGCGCCGGACATTGCAGATGTTGAGCGGCTCGTAATCGCTGTTTAAGACCAGTACCTCTCCGTTCATGCGGACTCCTCTTCCCTTCGAAAGATCCGCATTCAGCTCGCCCCTCCCGCGCTGAAAACGGATCGGCCCGGGCGTCGTCAGAGACGAGCGAATGAAAAAAACTTCATCTGTCGTGCGTGTGGTATTTGGCGTTGGTGTGGCAGGAATCGGGGCGGCAGAAAAGCGACCCGATGCCCCAGCGAAACAAAAACCCGCCACAAGAGGACCTGTGGCGGGCACGCGAAACGGCGGACGTCGGCAGGTATCTTGAAACAGTAGCTGTCGCTGAGAATTCGGCTGTCGAAATAATGGATCGCTAACGTTCCCATACCGTTTCCTTTGCTTGCGGCAGCCGGAGATCGTCTGCCTTCCTTACCATCTTAAATCCGAGACTCCGCCTGCGTCAAGCAAGCGAGCCAGGTCAGCGGAACCGAGCGGCTGCGGGGAGCCTCTCCCCTCCGTAAAGGAAAGGGCGACTGCCCTGTTGTTCCTCAGGGGAAATGCCTCTGGCGGAAGTCCCATGCAAAGATAGAACACCCCCTACCGGTTCTGCAGAGATGAGTGCGTCGTCCGGGATGCTCTGGAGGTGAGTCGGTGCCTGAAGCGGTATTCCTAAGCGCCTGGAGATCATCCTTCAATGTGTCATCACGCTTATCGTACTTGCAGAGGCCGGATACGAAAAACTCTCCTCTGCTACCCGCCTGGGAGAACGCCGAATCAC
Organism: Armatimonadota bacterium; assembly: GCA_019348365.1. Classification (GTDB taxonomy): domain Bacteria; phylum Armatimonadota; class DTGP01; order DTGP01; family JAHWJO01; genus JAHWJO01. The sequence continues at coordinate 10,255 of JAHWJO010000020.1, forward strand.
CCATTCGTCAACGTTGTGAATCGGGAAATCCGTAGCCGGGGGACGCGTGAAAATTCTTGCACGGTCACAGGATGTATGATATACTAGGGGAGACGTGGGGAGATGGCCGAGAGGTCGAAGGCGTCCGCCTGCTAAGCGGATGTAGTGCCTAAAGCGCTACCGAGGGTTCGAATCCCTCTCTCTCCGCCATTATGCGCCCGTAGCTCAGGGGATAGAGCGACAGGTTGCGGACCTGTAGGTCAGGGGTTCAAATCCCTTCGGGCGTATTATAAAATCATACAAGAGGAGCGGTTCCTGCACCATCGAATCTTTGATGGGGTCGGAGCCGCATTTTTGTTTCACCGTCCCCGGTCTCTTACGCTTCCCCATGGCGGGCTTGCCGGAAAGGCTCTCCACTCATGCTCGACAACGTCGATCCCGAACTGCCCCCCCTGCCGCGCGGCCAGCAGATCCGATTCTATCGCGCGGATCTCTCCGACCTGCCGGAGCTGGAAGTCCCCCCCGGATACAGTTTCCGCTGCTACCGGCCGGGCGACGAGGCGGACTGGGCCGAGGTGTTGACCGCCTCCTTCCCCGGCGATACATGGACGGTCGAGAAGATCGAGAAGGAGTTCACGAAAACCGAGAAGTTCCGGCCCGAGCGGATCTGCATCGCCGAGCACGAGGGGAAGATCGCCGGGGTGGCGGCGGCTTGGGAGCAGGGCGAGCCGGAGTGGGGCTACGTCCACTGGGTCGGGGTCCATCCGGAGCACCAGGGGAAGCGGCTGGGGCGGCTGTTGACGCTGGGAACGCTCCACCGGTTTCGGGTGGAAGGCAAGCGGAAGGTTTACCTGGATACCGACGAGCCTCGTATCCCCGCCATCGCGACCTACCTCAGCCTGGGGTTCCAGCCCGATCTCCGGCTGGCCACGCACCGCGAGATGTGGGAGCGCGTTCAGGCCGTCATGGCCGAGCGGCGGCGGTCGCATTGAAGTCCGCATGAGGATCGGGAGGTACCCACCTTCCCAGTTGATCTGCCCTTACGCTATCGTTTTCGTTCAGATGACGGAATCACGCGGCTTTCGCCTCCACCGGCTCTTCGGGAGTCTTGCCGTCCAGGAGGCAGCTCACGTTCATGTCCCCCATGACGTTGATCGCGGTGCGACAGCGGTCCAGGAACCAGTCCACCGTCAGCAGAAGCGCGATGTACTGCACCGGCAGGCCGACCGACCGGAACACGAGGGTCATGGTCACCAGCCCCGCTTCGGGGATGCCCGCCGCCCCCACCGACGCGATGACCGACGTGAGGACCACCATCAACTGCTGTTCCAGGGTGAGGTTCACCCCGATCATCTGGGAGATGAAGAGCGCGGCCATCGCCTCGTAGAGTGCGGTCCCGTCGTTGTTGAAGTTTGCGCCCACCAGCGCCCCGAGACTCGCGGACTCTTCCCTCAGCTTCACCCTTTCCCGCAGCCGCTCGTATGTGACAGGCATGGTGATCGTGGAGCTGGCGGTCGAGAAGGCCATCACCAGCGCGTCGCGGGTCTCTCTCAAGAGATGGAAGGGACTCACCCACGACCAGATGCGGATTCGCACGAGATAATAGGTCGCCTGGAGGAGAAGCGCGAGGAGCACGGAGAGGATGAACGCTCCCATCGCGAGGAACGGCGCGAAGCCCTCCTCCCCCACAATTCCCGCGACGATGCCGAATACGCCAATCGGGATGAGGTCGATGATCCAGTGGAGAATGACGAGCAGCGTGTTGAAGCCGACGTCCACCACGTCTTCCACGGTGCGGATCGGGTGGTCCTTGGAGCGGCGGAGCGCGATGCCGAACGCGATGGCGATGAAGATGACCCCGATGATCTTGCCGTTGTCCCCCAGCGGCCCGAGCAGGCTTCGGGGGATGTTCTCCAGGAATTGCGCGAACACATCGACCTCTCCGGGCGCGGCGGCAGCGGCAGCAGATTGCTCCGGGGCCGGGGGGGACAGTTGCGCCCAGCGGCCCGGCTGGATGATGTTCGCGACGAGCAGGCCGATGAAAATGGCGACGAGCGTGTTGAGGATCAGCAGCCCCGCCATCTTTGCGCCCATGCGGCTCTGGATTCGCGCTTTCATGAGTGCCTGAATGACGGCGATGAGGATGAGCGGCGGGGCCAGCGCCCCGAGAAGCTGGAGGATCAGCTTGCTGGGAATCCGGAGCGGCGCGGCGCTCGGACCCATGACCACCCCGACGATCACCCCCAGGACCAGCGCGGCCACAATGCGAAGGTAGAGCGGCGTTTCGTGCCACCGTTGAAAGAAACCGCCCCGGCCCAAGGCTGTATCGTGGGGGAGATCGGTATCCGCAGACATACTCACTCCTTTTCTCGTCCAGTGGACCCGCCGGACGGACCGGCATCACCGAAACGGCGGACGCGCGTTGGATGGATCGACTCGTACTCCGTTTACGGTATAGTATGAGACGCGCCGCGAGAAAAATCAGTGCCCACGCGCCTGTATCCCTTCCATTCCCCAATGCCCCGTAATCACCTCCAGTACCTCATGCCCTGCCAATCTCCTGTCGTTTCATGGAGCAGCACCGGGTAAGGCAATCCTCTCCCTTGCCCCGGTGAATCTGTGATATAATTCACCCGATCCCCCCCGACCCCTTATGAAACTCCTCGACCGATACCTCAGCCGCGAGTTGATCCTCCCCTTTCTGGTGGGGCTGACCGGCTTCGTCCTCATCGAGATCACCACCCTCCTCTTCAACGATCTGCTGGAAGTCATGCTCCAGCTCAAGGTCCCGCTCAGCCTGATCTTCCAGTTCATCGGGTACAAGCTCCCGATGTTCGTCGTGCTGGCGCTGCCCATCGCCACGCTGTTCGGGGTGTCGCTCGGCATCAACCGGCTGGCCCGCGAGGGGGAGATCAACGCGATGCGGATGTCCGGGGTCTCCCTGCGCCGGATGCTCATGCCGCTTTTGGGAATCGGGCTGCTCATCAGCATCGGGGATTACTGGCTCAACGAGAAGGTCGCGCCTCCCGCCAACGCGAAGGCGAACGAGACCGTTCAGCAGATGTTCAAGCGGAGCGAGCTGCCGCAGATCCAGGCCGATACCTTCTTTCATGTGGGCCAGCACTGGTTTTATGTCGGCAAGGTGAAGAAGGTGGCCGAAAATAAGTACCTGCTCGAACGGGTGATGATCTACGAGACGAAATGGGACGACTTCCCCATCCTGACCGTGGCGAAGCATGCCGTGACCGACGGCATCCGGTGGGTCTTCACCGATTACCGCCGGATCGAGCTGGCCGGCAACCGGGAGAACCTCACCACCAGCTGGCCGGGCGAGCCGGGCCGACTCACCCTGAAAGTCGATCTCAACCGGATCATCGCCCCCAACTCGAAACCGGAGGAGATGTCCTCGGCGGAGCTGATGAAGCAGATCCAGCAATTCCAGAAGGCGAACATCCGGGTGGACCAGCTCGTGATGAACTACCACTTCAAATTTTCGATCCCGGCGGGGTGCCTGGTGGTGGTGCTGGTGAGCATGCCGTTCGCCATCCATTACGCCCGGCACGGCAGCTTCATGGGGATTCTGCTCAGCATCCTCCTCTTCTTCTTCTATTACAACACCTATTTTCTTGCGAAGATGCTGGGGGAGAACGGGTACCTGCCGCCGGTGCTCGCGGCGTGGTCCCACAACATCATCTTCAGCCTGATCGGATTGGTTATGCTGTGGCGCGAAGAGTAAGGCGCGAAGCGGAGGGCCGAAAAGGCGAAGCGCGAAGGGCGAAGGGACAGGCCCGCAGCGCCGCCGAATCCGAATTCCTTCATGGCCTGTCCGGTCCGCCGGAGCGTCCCCCGTCTCCGTATCAGGGATACTCCGGGCTCCCCTTCCCTTCGATAGCCCTTCGGCCCCGCGACCTGGTGCTGCTGTCCGCCGTCCTCTGCCTGGCCCTGCCCGGCTCCCTCCGGGCCGCCGAACCCCCGAAGGAGGGCGACCCGCCCCCCCCCGTCCCCCCCGGCGATGTGCTGCCGGAGGTGGACCCGCTTCCGCCGGACGTTCCCTTGCCCCCCCCGGCAGGGCTTCCGCCGAGCGGCGACCCGGCAACTCCGGTGCAGCCGATCCCGTCCCCCGGCGCGTCGCCGAGGCAGCCGCTCCCGGCCACGCCGACCCCGCCGCTGACTCCCCCCTCCATCCCTACGCCCGATGTCGGCCCCCCGACGGAGACCGAGACTCCGGCGGTCCCCCCGGAGGAGCGCGGCGCGCCCGTCAACGTGAAGGGGGATTACGTCATCCATTTCCGCGACACGGGCATCGTACGGGGGCGGGGAACCCCCACCTCTCCGACCGTCCTCACTTACCGCGACGTGGTGATGACGGCGAACGAGATGGAGGCGAACCTGAACACTCGCGACGTGTACGCAAAAGGGAACGTCGTGGTGCAGAGCGGGAACCGCACCATCCGGGGGGACGAGCTGACGTTCAACCTCCGCACGCGGGCGTGGCGGCTGGGCGGCGGGCGCGCGTCGATCCTCCCCCGAAGGCTCGTCTCGCCGATCTACGTGAGGGGGACCGAATTTTCCGGGCAGCCGCACCTCATCGAGGGGGAGAACGGCTCCTTCACGACCTGCGACCTGCCGGACCCCCATTACCACATCCGGGGGCGCGAGATCTCCATCGTGCCGGAGCGGCGGGCGGTCATCAAACGGGCTTCTCTTTATTACAATAACCGCCGGCTCATCACGATCCCTCGCCTCGTGATCCCCCTCCAGCGGCACCAGTACAATATCGTGCCCCGGTTCGGGCAGAACAACGTCGAGGGGTATTTCGTCAAGACGGCCTATTATTATCCCTCCTCTCTGGGAGACAACGGCGTCGCCCGCGTCGATCTGATGTCGAAGAAAGGTATCGGACTTGGCGTGGACCAGGGATACCGCTTCGCGAAGGGGACGGGGCAGGTCGTCCTCTACTCCGTCCTCGGGGCCGGCGCGCTCCAGGGGCGGGAGTGGAACGGCAGCCTGCGGCATCAGCAGCAGCTTGGATCGTTCGTGGCGAGCCTGCAAAGCGAGTTCCGGCGGAACAGCTACCAGTTCGCTCCGGGCTCGACCAACGTGAGCCAGATGATTGACCTGACGCGCCGCACCACGCGCGGCTCCCTCAGCTTCGGCTACCGTTCCGACCGGTCGGGCGGGGCCGGTGTCGGAGGCTACGACCGGCAGGGGTTCACCTACGCCCAGAACCAGACGTGGGGCCGGAACTCCGCCCGCGTGAACCTCGGCCTGTTCGATACGCAGTCGTTCGGAAACCAGGAAAAGGAGCTGAACACGCAGATCAACCTCGACCGCCGCCTCCCCTCCTACGACCTCGGCCTCGCCTTCAACATGCGGAATCAGCTCGTCTCTACCGCTCCCGGCTTCCTCTCCGGGGTGGAGCGCCTGCCGGAGCTGACCTTCGCGACCCACCGCAGCCGGATCAAAGGCGGGCTCTTCCGGTATTTGCCCGGCGGGTTCGGACTGAGCGTCGGCGAGTTCCACGAACAGCCCGGCAACGTGCAGAGCATGCGGGTCCTGCTGGACCTGGGGATCGACAACCGGCGGTTCAAGATCGGGAACAGCACGCTGGACGTGAACGGGAGCTTCAAGCAGGCGGTCTACCAGACCGACGCGGCGCAGTACCTCGTCAGCGCCAACGCGAACTGGGTGACGCCGTTCACCCGGCACAACGAATTCACGGTGCGCTACGTCCTGCTCTCCCCGGAGGGGTACACCCCGTTCCGCTTCGACACGCTGGGGAAGTACCACCTCGTCACGGGGGATTTCGTTCACCGGGAGCGACGGTTCCGCGCCGCCGTCGGCACGGGGCGGGACCTGCGCGGGGGGCAGTTCGCCTGGCACGACGCTCGCGTGCGGCTTCAATACAGCCCTTCAGAGAACTTCTACCTGGCTGCCGCATCGTCGTACGACTTCAATCAGGGGAACTGGCGGGACGTGGTAGCCGAATCCCGGATGAAGTTCGGGCTGGCGTTCCTCAACCTGGGGCTGCGGTACACTCCGTTGAGCGGGCGGGTGGGGTCGGTGCGGTGGAACCTGTTCACCCCGATTGGGAGGAAGTACTCGATCCAGACTCTCGGCGGGTGGAACGGATTTTCCCGCCAGTACGATTACCGGCTCCTCCGCTTCAACTACGAGCACCACGACTTCCGCGCCTCTCTCTCCTACGTGGATCAGGTCGGGTTCCAGAACCAGAAAGGGCTGCGGTTCATGCTTCACCTGCGCGCCCTCCCACTTCAGGAGGAGTTCGCCGTGGGTCCGTTCGGGCAGTCCCTGAGCACCACGGAGGTCGGGGAGATCTTCTGACGGACGTTGGGTGTTGAGCGTTGGGTACGCCCTCCTCGCCGGAGATCGTGATTAGTAAAGAGAGGGGAAGTCTCCTCCGATAATCGGTCCGTGCCTGGTTCCTTTATTTAACTGCGTTATCGAGTATTTAACTTCGTCATCGAGATTTTGTGGGGGTGCCGCGACTGCAGTCGCGGCAGTTCCTCTTCTGAAATTATTACGGACACTTATGACACTATCACCTCTCTCACCCATGCAAAAAATCCTCCCTCTCTCCAGCGTTCTGGCCCTGTCACTGGGAGCGCTGATCGTCTTCCAATCGCACGTACGCGCCACCCCCGAATTCATCGAAGGCACGGTACGGGTGGGATTGACCGCTCCTTCTGGCACGCGCTCGGTGAACGTCATCCTCACCGGCCCTTCAGAGATCACCGAGATCGGAGGGGGCGGGAGCCGGACCCGCACCGCGCCGGTCTCCCTGACCTTCGCGATCATGGGGGGGAAGGTGCTCTGCTCGCCGCAGCAGCTCCGCTCATCCTCCGGCTTCCGCATCACCACCCCGGCGGATCGTCCCATGCAGATCGGGAAGCGGAGCTACCGGGGCACGGTGGAGATCGTGAAGGACGGGAACAGCCTGATCGTCATCAATGAAGCGGACCTGGAAGATTACGTTTTCGGCGCGATGATTCCGGAGGGCAGCGCCTCCATGACGATAGAATCGTTGAAGGCGCTCGCCGTTGCGATCCGGACCTATGGGGTCCGCAGCCGCCGCAAGCACAGCGGCGGCCTGTACGACGTGTGCGATACGACCCACTGCCAGGGGTACGCCGGAGTGAAATCCAACGGCGCGGAGTGGGCGCGCGCGCCCCAGGAGGAGACGCAGGGGGAGATCCTCACCTGGGAGGGCAGCCCGATCTGGGCGGCTTACTCCACCGCTTGCGGCGGGGCCACCGCCAACAACGAAGACAGCAGCTTCGGGCAGACGCCCACCGCGAGCGTCGAGAACATCAGCAAACCCGCGCCCCACTTCTCGGCGGCGGTGATCGGCGCGAGCGCCACATCGGGGAACGCCGGCACGTCTGCGCTGTCGCCTTCGCCGAAGAAGCTTTTCGTCAGCGCCCGCAACGTGAACGCCGCGACAAGCACCATGCCGAGACCGGTAATCCACACGGCGAGCGGAAACGCGCGCCAGGTGCCAATCAGGATCGTGATCTCAGCCGCGAAGCCGCTGAATCCTGGGATGCCCATCGACGCGGCGGATGCGATCACGAAGGTGAAGGCGGCGAACGGCATCGCCTTGCTCAACCGCATCGACGCTAGCGCATCGAGGTCGCGCGTGTGCGTGCGTCGGTAGATCATCCGGCCGGCGACGGCGAAGAGCAGCGCAGCGATCACGCCGTGCGAAAACATCTGAAGCACAGCTCCACCGATGCCGAGCGCGTTGGCCGTTGCCAACCCGAGGAGCACGAACCCCATGTGGCTGATGCTCGAGTAGCCGATGACGAACTTGAGATCACGCTGCCGCAACGCCACGGCTGCCGCGTAGACAATCCCGATGACAGCGAGCACTACGATCCAGCTGCGCCACATTTCGTAACCCTGCGGGAACAGGTTCATCGCCACGCGCAGTGCGCCGTACGCGCCGAGCTTCATCACAATTCCCGCGAGCAGCATCGAGCCGGCGGTCGGCGCGGCGACGTGACCGGTCGGTGCCCAGGTGTGAAACGGCCAGATGCCGGCGAGCACCGCGAAGCCGAGAAACGTCACCGGAAACGCCCACGCCTGCATCTCCGCGGAGAAATTGAACCGCGAGAGCTCGTGCAGGTCGAGTGATGCCGCACTGGCATATGCGGCCACAGCGCCGATGACGACGAGCGCTCCACCGAAGAAGGAGTAGAGCGTGAGCTTCATCGCGCCGTATTCCTTATTGGTCGATCCCCAGATGGAGATGAGGAAATATTTCGGCACGATGACGAGCTCGTAGAAGACGAGGAGCAGAAAGAGATCGGCGCTCAGGAACACGCCATAGGAGCCGGCGACCACCAGAAGGAGCCAGAAGAAGCACTCGTTAGGCCGCTCGTCCACGTCCCACGAGAAGAGGACCGCGCTCAGTGCGGTGATCCCGGTCACGAGCGCCATCGTCAGGCTGATGCC
>JAHWJO010000267.1 GCA_019348365.1 Armatimonadota bacterium
AGCCGGGGTCCACCACCTGGCCCGTATTATCAACGCCGGGCCAGGTCTCCTGGACCCGCAACTCCTCTTCCGGCACGAGAGTCAGGGTGGACAACGCCTGCGTAAACGCCCGGCCTCTCGACCACCGCCAGACCTCTCGCCCGCCCTCCCTCACGACGAATTCGGAACGCTGCCCCGACGGGAAACGGAACTGGGCCGGCGCGGTGCCCGTATTCGTGACGGTCAGGGTCATCCGCACGTCTTCGCCCGGTCGAGTGACGTTTGGGTCTGTGCTCAGTTCGACGTTCAGCGCGGCGACCTTCGGGGGCGACAGCGTTGCGACCCGCTGGAACGATTCCAGTATCCAGCCGTCTTCGGTGTACTGAATGATGCCCTTGATCAAATCACCGGGCAGGAGGTAGTACGCTCCCGCCAGGTTGACGTTCCTCGGGTCGGTCATGAAGATGGATCGATTCTGGCCGCGATGCAGGCGCGCTCGCACCGGGAGACGGCTCTGGTTGCCCCGTCCTCTCATCACGGAGGCGCTGCCCACTTGATGCAGATCGAGAACCAGCCGCGCGTCCGGAAACTTCTCCCGCTGCACGGAAACGATCCTTCCCTCGAAGGGAGTCCTGCCCAGCGCGCGGGTTTCCGGGGCGCGTACGGCTGTCGGTTGTGGGGGTCGGGCTGCCGGGCGGGCCGTTTTCGGGGCGGGAGGCCGGCGGGCGGAAGGCGCGCTCCGGGATGGCGAAGCAGGAGCGGCCCCTGCCGGGATAAATAAACAGGCGGAAACCGTAAGAGAAATAAGAGTCAGAATCAGTGATTGCCTAAAGCAGAACATAATGTAACCTCCCCCCCATGGGTTCGCCCTGAAGCTGCCCCTCCCTTTTCCGGCTCGATACGGCAAGCGATGGCGGTATGTGAGGCCGACTGACAGGGTTATTCTTATCATCGGCAATTATTATTGTGTCAATAACGGTACGAAGTCTCTCTTCAGAGACTTCCCTGACTTCCGCTTTTATCGGTCTTGAACGGAGATGATCCATAAACTGATGGGGAACCCGTGTAAGCGGGTTTCGTGCCCTCCCAGCCGCTATTTCAATCGCCGGGGACCCGATTCGGTTTACAGTGTAGAGGCCGATCCTTTCGGTTGATCGGTGGACCGGACTGTGAGATAATGTCACGATACCGGAGGGAGACCGGAGCGGGCCAAAGAGTCCCCCCTACCCCCTGGACTATCAGACGTGGTCTAACAGCGTGAGGATCTCCGGAACGGTGGAACGCCCCTGGAGCCTTCCCGGCCAGCAAAGAGAGGAATTATCGTGTCGCGAACATGGGCTTACGAAGATGTGGGCGAAGAGACGCTGGAGCGCGTGGGGAAGCTTAACCGCTTCAACGCCTGGATGTTCGACGTGCTCCGTCCGCATCTCGGCAGGGAGATTCTGGAAGTGGGCTGCGGCGTCGGCAACCTGACCGAGCAGATGCTCCCCCACTGTGACCGCCTCGTCGGAATCGACATCGAGCCGCATTACATCCGGACGGTTCAGGAACGGTTCGGGGATCGTCCCGGCTTCTCCGCCCTCCTGCACGACCTCTCCTCGGAGATCCCCGCTTCGCCGCAGCCGGGCACGTTCGATACGGTGGTCTGCCTCAACGTCCTCGAACACATTGAGGATCACGTGACGACTCTCCGGAATATGAAGGCGATGCTGCGGCCCGGCGGGCGGCTGGTCCTGCTCGTCCCGGCGTACTCCTGGCTCTACGGCTCGCTGGATGAAGCCCTCCACCATTATCGCCGATACAATCCGCGCGAGCTGCGTTCCCTCCTGCGCGAATTGGATTACACCGTGGAGCGCATCACGTTCCTCAACCTGTTCGGCATCTTCGGGTGGTGGCTCAACGGGAAGATCCTCAAGCGCACCCTCCTGCCCGAAGACCAGCTCGCCCTGTACGAGAAGCTCGTCCCGGTCTTCCGCGCAGTCGAGACGGCCACGGGGTACCGGATGGGCCAGAGCGTCATCGCCATCGCCCGCGCGTAAGGCCCTTCGCCCGTGTAAAAGCATCCTCATTGGCTCAATGGAAACGGCCTCTCTCCTCTGGATGTGACGAGCCAGAGGGTAGGGTTAGGCTTTCGTGGAATATCCGTATACCCTCATGGCTCATGAGCGATGAAGGAGAGCGCGTCCCCGGCCCCTGTTTACCGCTTGCGTTTCCCTGCTCAGGGGTTGCGCAGATCGTCCGGTTCGGGTATGAATAAAGAGGGATCGAGCGATACGCCCTCGGAACCGGGAAGACCTGGGCGGGGTCCCGCGCTTTCTTGCGGATGCGTTCCTCTCCCATCATCGCCGCACAGAGGGTGGGGGATCCCCAGGGAAAAATAAGACGAGGACGGTGGGAACCCGTCGCTTCGTTCTGTCCTCTAACAATTGAGCCCGGCTGTCGGCCCGCGTTAAGGGCTGATGTACGCGCTGATCTTTTCACCTGTTTTATTAAAAAACGGTCCTCGGTTTAGAAAGTGTATCAGGAGGCGGAGTATGTTGAGAACCTTCACTCTTGGGTTGCTGGCGGTGTCGCTGGCGGTGACCCCGGCCTATGCCGCGAAGAAGAGCGTCAAAAAGGCTCCCAGAGCCCAAAAGAAAGTGATCCACAAGACCGTGCTCGATTTCGAGAAAGAGGCATGGGGCGAGGTCTCTGCGAAAAAGCCCGTCAAGCAACCGGTGAAGAAGGCTCCCGTGGCGAAAAAGAAGCCCGGCGACGATCTGAAGCCCACCGTCCAGCTCAAGCCCGGCACGAAGAAGCCGCCCGTGGCGGTGAAGCCGGAAGTGAAGCCCACGGTCGAGACTTCCAAACCCGGCGAAAACGAGAAGAAACCGGAAGTCGTCGTTAAGACCTCGGATTCGGGGAAGACCCCGGAAGAGCTGGAGAAGGAAGCCCGGAAGCAGAAGGATCCTTCCAAGGCGATTGCGACCTACAACCAGATTTTGGAGCGCAATCCGAACTACGCCTACGCCGGGGATGTGTACCGGGATATGTTCCAGCTCTCCCAGCGGAACGGCGCCGATACCCTCCAGCAGCTGACGTTCGCCGGGAAAGCGGCGCAGTCCCTCCAGCAGGGCCGCAGCCGGGGTCCGGTGGACCCGAAAGAGGTCCAGCGGCTGAACCGGGCGACCGACGATCTCATCAACAAATGGATCGAAGAGACGACCCGGCAGATCCTGAGCGAAAGGCGATAACGGAAACCGGCGATACTCTCCGCCTCTGAGCGGAATCCAGGTGAATGAAATTCAAAAAGCCCCTCCCGAGCAGAGGGGCTTTTTGTGTTCTCTCTTTACGCTTCTGTCCCTCCCTGTACGTTCATGGGACGTGGCTTGCTCCCGCTGTGCCCACCTGAATCCCTCCATCGGTGACTATGAGAGAGGGACTCCCAACCATGTCATTCCGAACGGAGTGAGGAATCTGACATCGAGGACGAAAGACTCTCTCCCGTACGGTCAGGTCCCTCGATGACGCTCGGATGACATGAAGATGCCGATCGGGAGGATAAAAGGCGGTAGCCTGTGCATAAGTTTTGCCGGGTTGTACTAAAGAAGGGGTTTGAGGTGTAGACGCCAGAGAGCGACTTCGTGTCCCTGTTGCCGCAACTTGATTCGCCGGGTACACCTCATGAATAGGCGTATTGAAGGAGCCCTATACTTCCTGGATGACGGGCATCACCATCGGGCGGCGGCCCGTCTTCTCGAAAAGGAACTTGCTCAGGCGGCTGCGGATCGTCTGTCGCAGGGCCAGCCAGTCCGTCTCCTCCGTCAACTCTTCCGCGACGACGCGCTGGATGAGCAGCCGCGATTCCTCGATCAGCTCCCCCGCATCCTCCATGAAGACGAAGCCGCGCGAGACGATGTCCGGGCCCGCGATGATCTCGTTCTGGGTGCGGTCGATGGCGAAGACCGGCAGAAAGATCCCGTCCTGGGAGAGATGCTTCCGGTCCCGCAGCACCGCTTCCCCCACGTCCCCGATCCCGATGCCGTCCACCAGGACGCTGCCCCCGACGACGCGATCCACCACTTCGATCTTCTCTTTCGAGACCCGGATCACGTCGCCGATATCTGGCACGACAACGTCATCGGCAGCGTAACCCATCGTCATCGCCATCCGCTTGAAGAGGGAAAGGTGGCGAGCTTCCCCATGTACCGGCACGATGAACCGGGGCCGGGTGAGGTTGACCATCAACCGCAGTTCTTCCTCGTGGCCGTGGCCGGAGACGTGGACGTGCTCGCCGTAGATGACGGTCGCGCCGCGCTTGAACAGATTGTTGATATTGCGGTGGACGGCGTCCTCGTTGCCGGGGATGGGCTGAGAGGAGAGGACGAACGTGTCCCCTTCATGGATGTCGAAATGCCGGTGCTCTCCCGCTGCCATCCGGCTCAGAGCGGAAGCGGGCTCTCCCTGGCTCCCGGTTGTCAGCAATGTAATCTCTACCGGGTGGTAATTCTTCACCTGCTCGATGGGAACGAAAACGTTATCGGGAACGTCCACCACCCCCAGGTCCCGCGCCACGCGGATGTTCCGGATCATCGAGCGGCCCACGAGCGCCACCTTACGGTCGTACTTCATCCCGACGGTGATTGCCTGCTGGAGCCGGTGGATGTTGGAGGCGAACGTCGTGAAGATGACCCGGCCCTTCGCCTCATTGAATATCGCGTCGAGCTCCACGCCGACGATCCGCTCCGAGCGGCTGTACCCTTGGCGCTCCACATTCGTACTATCACTGACCAGTGCGAGCACCCCTTCGTCTCCGGTCTCCGTGAAGAGAGCGTAATCGGAAATCATTCCATCGATGGGCGTGGGATCGAATTTGAAGTCGCCGGTCTGGACGACGGTTCCCGCCGGGCAGCGCAGGGCGATGGAGACCGCCTCGGGGATACTGTGGGTGACGCGGATGAACTGGGCATCGAACTCGCCGAGATCCACGCCGTCGCCGGGCTCGATCTCGACCATTTTTGTGCTGGCGGCGAGGCCATGTTCTTCCAGCTTGGCCCGCACGAGCCCCAGGGTGAGTCGCGTGCCGTAGAGGGGGGCCTGCACCTGCCGCAGGATGAACGGCAGCGCGCCGATGTGGTCTTCGTGGCCGTGAGTCAGCAGGAATCCCCGCACCTTGTCTCGATGCTCGACGAGGTAGGACACGTCCGGCACGACCAGGTCCACGCCCAACTGGTGCTCTTCAGGGAACATGACGCCGCAGTCTATGACGACAATATCATCGCCGTACCGGTACGCGGTCATGTTTTTGCCGATCTCACCAACGCCGCCGAGCGGCACGATATCTACATGGTTAACGGGGGGTCGTTCCAACGATTCTCCTTCACGCGAACAGGGACACGAGGGGTCTCATAACTGGCGGCGCCGGCAAACAGGGTGCGGCAGGGTACGGCAAACAACGAGAGCGGGGATTACCATGCCGCTCCTGTACCGATGGACGTACGTCCTATTGTAATCCAAAGGGTGGAGAATCTTACAAATTCCATTTGTGCAGGAGGGGAACGACTCGTAATCCCGCGCATGGTACCGCGCATGATCGGCGGAAGAGGCGATAAATATCACCTCATCTTCAGAGGTGCGTCTCCAACACTCTCTTCAGTTCGTCCCGTTCCGCATCCGTCGCCTCCACGAGCGGCAGACGGAGACCGCCGCAATCGAGGCCGGTCATCTGTATGGCGGCTTTCACAAGGATCGGGTTCGTGGTGGCGAAGAGTCCCGTGAAGACGGGCAGCAAATCGGCCTCGGCCTGCCGGGCCTGTTCCGTCTCCCCCTGAGCGAAGAGATCGATCATCCGCTTCATCTGCGGCCCGACGACGTGCGATGCGACGCTGATGACTCCGACGCCGCCGTTCTCCATCACGCCCAGGGTATTCGCGTCTTCCCCGCTGTAGATCCGGTAATCGTCCGGAGTGCTCTCCGCGATGGCCCGGACCTGCTCCATATCGTTCTTCGCTTCCTTCGAGACGCGGATATTCGGCACGTCCGCCGCGAGCCGCGCGACGGTCCCGGCTTCCAGGTTGCGCGGGGAACGGCTGGGAACGTTGTAGAGGATGACGGGCAGCTCGGTACTCTGCGCGATGGCGCGGAAGTGGCGGTAGAGTCCCTCCTGCGGCGGGTTGTTGTAGTAGGGGACGACCGCCATGATGCCGTCCACCTCCACGCCTTCGGCGGCACGGGTGAGGGCCACGCTCTCTTCGGTGTTGTAGCTGCCCGTATTGGCGATCACCGTCCCCCGGTCACCCACGGCGCATTTCACTTCCGCAAAGAGCCGGAGCTTCTCTTCGATGTTGAGCGTGGGGGATTCGCCGGTGGTGCCGGAGATCACGACTCCGTCCGAACCGTGATCCAGCAGCCACCGCGCCAGCTCGCAGGCGCGGTCGTAGTGAACCCGGAGGTGCGAATCGAACGGCGTCACCATCGCGGTGAGGAGCCGTCCCCAGTTCAGGTGGGACGTGGTGGATTCCGGCACTCGTTCGTCTCCAGATAAAGGAAAGAAATGTACCCTCACTCCAGCTTTTATCAGGGAGTAGGGGGTTGGGGGTAGCGCTCTTCCCCGGCCACAGAGTCTTCGAATCTTGGTCGGGGAGTGTGTCGCCCTCACCCCGTCGCTCACCTTCGTTCGCGACTACCCCTCTCCCAATTCTGG
>JAHWJO010000268.1 GCA_019348365.1 Armatimonadota bacterium
AACCTCGATACCCTTCAGTACATTGCTCAGGAAGTCGCGCGGCGCGGGCTGCACTTCCAACTCGGCCTGTGGACCCACGGGTACGATTGGTCCGCCAATGAGGGTGTGAACCACTTCATCGAGGGGCTGAATCCGGAGAACCACGCCGCCTACTGCCGGGACACCCTCCGGCTACTGCTCGAAGCGGTCCCGGAGATCGGGGGCGTCACGTTCCGCATCCATGGCGAGAGCGGCGTCCCGGAGGGGACCTACGCCTTCTGGCGCACCGTGTTCCGGGGCATCGCGGGGTGCGGGCGAGCCGTCGAGATCGACATGCACGCCAAGGGGATCGACCCGGAGATGATCGACGTGGCGCTGGAGACGGGGATGCCGGTCAACGTCTCGCCCAAGTATTCGGCGGAGCACATGATGCTGCCGTATCAGCAGGCCTCGATCCGCGCCTCGGAGATGCCGCCCGAAGACCGTGATGATGAAGGCTTTTTCGCCAAAAGCGGCGGGTCCCGGCGGTTCCTTCGCTACAGCTACGGGGACCTGTTAAAGGAGGACCGCCGCTACGGAGTGCTGTTCCGGATGTGGCCGGGCACGCAGCGGCTGCTGCTGTGGGGCGACCCGGAGATGGCCGCCGCTTACAGCCGCGCCGCGGGGTTCTGTGGGAGCGCGGGGATGGAGCTGTGCGAGCCGCTCTCGTTCAAGGGCCGGAAGGGGTCCGGCCATCCCTGGGGACGTGAAGCCTACGCGGACGAATCATTGAAATCCGCCGAAGGCGATTGGAAGAAATACGAGTACTCCTATCGGCTCTGGGGGCAGCTCCTCTATGACCCCGAAGCACCGTCGGACTCATGGCGGCGCTACCTGAAGCGCGAGTTCGGACCGGGGGGGCGGGCGGTGGAAACGGCGCTGGGCGCGGCGAGCCATATCCTTCCTCTCGTCACGACCGCGCACCACCCCTCGGCGGCGAACAACAACTACTGGCCCGAGATCTACACGAATATGTCCATCGTGGACGAAGACGTGCCTCACCCCTACGGCGACACGCCCAGGCCCAAGCGGTTCGGCAGGGTGAGTCCCCTGGATCCGGAATTATTCGCCGGGGTGGACGAAGCGGCGGCGGAGCTGCTCTCCGGGGAGCCGAGCGGCAAGGTCACGCCGATGGAGGTGGCCGCGTGGCTGGAACGGTTTGCGGATCGGGCGATGAATTCTCTCTCCGACGCGAAGGGCCGCGTGGCCGACCCGGAAGCCCCCGAATTCCGGCGACTGTCGGTGGACGTGGCGATCCAGGCCGGTTTGGGCCGCTTCTTCGCCTACAAGATGCGCGCGGGGGTGCTCTACGCAATCTTCGACCGGTCGGGGCAGCGGAAGGCGCTGGAGGCGGCGCTGGAGCAGTATCACGCGGCCCGCGCCGCCTGGGCGGAGCTGTCGGAGTGCGCGGAAGGCGTATACGTCTCCGACATCACCTTCGGGTGGGCGAAGCACTCGCGGGGGCACTGGGCGGACCGCCTGCCCGCCATCGACGAGGACCTCGCGGCGATGGAGCGTCGGCTGGAAAGTAGAGATAAGCGAACGGAAGCGGGGGAAGCGGACGCCCGGCCCGATCCGAAACAGGCGGAGCGCGCGATCCGGGCGGCATTGAAAGTCCCTTCCCGGCCACATCCGCATTGGGATCATACACCGCCCGATTCCTTCCGCCGAGGGCATCCGGTGAAGATCGAAGCGGCCCTCGGCCTGCCCGAACCGGCGGGCCCCTTCACGGTGGAGCTGCGCTACCGGCACGCAAACCAGGGGGAACGCTACCGGACGACGGAGATGGTAAGAGCAGGGGGTCGGTTCCATACCTTCATCCCCGGAGATGATACGGATTCGCCGTATCCGCTGATGTACTACTTTATCTTCAGAGATTCGCGAGGCCGGGCAGCACTGTGTCCCGGCTTTAATGAACGATTGACGAATACGCCGTATTATCTGGCGCGCCAGGAATGATACCCGCCCTACCGGTTACGTGCTGGTGCAAACAGAAGAACGATCCTTTCGGACCGATATGCCGAAGCGTGACTCGCAGCACCCTGCTTCCACCCGCAGGGGACCCTGGAACGAAAACGATTTCTAAAACGACGAGCACGATCCTCCACGCTCTCAGACGTAGATCTTGTAGGTTTGAATGCCGAGGATCGGGCCGACGAGGGCCCAGATCGAGCCGATGGTGAAATCGCCGAGGATGAGGCCGAGAAAGAACGGCACGAAGGCGTTGTGCATCTTCATCCCCCCATAGCGGATGAGGAGCGATTTCAGCGTCCAGGCGATGAAGAACGGGAACCAGAACGGGTCCACGGCGAAGCTGACGGCGAGCGCGTACCCCGCCGGATGGAAGGGCCACCCGAGGAACAGGTTGCGCATAACGGACAAAAAGATGACGACGACCGCCCCCATCGCATCGAAGACGAGGTTCATCACCGTGGGTGGCTGGCGGGAATTGAGATAATTCGCCAACTGGTTGAACGCCTCATTGCCGACGAAGCTCTTGAAGCCGAGCGTCTGCGCGCCCGCCCCCGCGTGATAGGTGATCTGGAGGTTCGCCCAGTAGCTCGCGAAGATGCTGAGCAAACTCGCGGACGCGATCAGCCCGATCAACCGATTCAGGTTCATGCGCCCGTTCTCCGCCATCTTGAACGCTTCGAGCTGCGCGGGCATGGGATGTGAGCGATACCCCCGGTGCATCCAGAACGTGGCGTTCATCACCGTCAGATCTTGGGCGGGGACCATCCGGCTCCCCAGCATCTCCACGATCATGTGCTGCGGCTTGAGGCCGAAAATCCCGTGCGGCGCACCCAGCTCAGCCCGAACCCGTGTGATGGTGAGGGAGAGCAGGAAGAACAGGCCCATATACACGCTCATCCAGAGGACGCTCAGGCCCGTCCGATGCCAGAAGAAGAGGAGGAACGCCGCCCCGATCAGTATCATCCCGTAGGCCCAACGCAGGCGGCGGGCTTCCGCAGGGTCCTCGGACGCCGGTCCCTCCGCCGCCATCCGCAGCGTCTCCTTCAGATACCCCCGCAAGCCCCAGAGGAGGACGAGACTCAGCGTGAGCCACGCCCCCATGCTCTGCTCGGTGAACGCCGGAAATCCCCGGCTGGTGAGCGCCCCCTCCAGGCCGACCACCCGCCCGAAGACCTGCCAGAGCTTCCGCCAGAGGAAGAAGAACCAGATCGAAAATGAGAGGTCGAGCGGGATGAAGTACCCCAATCCGATGGCGAAGGGATACATCGAGATCGGCGTGTAGCCGACGGCGTTCCAGGGGACCGTCGTAATGTTCCTGCCGATATCGAACTGCTTGACCTGTGCGAAGTAAGGAACCGAGGGATAGAGCGTCCCCAGCCCGTTCGTCAGCCCGATCCCGAACGCGATCCCGAAGCCGATCCAGGTGAGACGGCTCCGGTAGAATCCGAAAGCATCCCGCTCCGCCGTCATCGCCAGAGGGAGCTGTACGAGAGGGAAGGAGAGCCGCTCATGCTGGGTCCAGTGGCGGCGGAGGATCAGGTTCACGCCGAGGAAAAGGAAGATGACGGCCATCATGAACGCCGCCCACCAGAGCAGCGGCCCCATCCATGCGAGGAGGATCTTCGCGTCCCAGGGGGAGGCGTTCCCTTCGTAGTAGGGGCGCAGGACGGATCTATCGCGCACGAACAGCCACCAGGGGATGAAGTGAAAGAAGAGCTCCTGCCACCGGTTTTCGGGGCGGGCGAACCATGCGGCGTGCCCGATGGAACCGAACAGGTTCTGGATCATGTCGTGCGAGGCGAAGACGCCGCTGATCACCATCGCGATGTAGACGGTCAGCAGCTCCCCCTGGGAGAGGGCGTGCCGGGGAATCCAGCGGCGAAGGAGGAGGTTCAGCAGGGAGGCGCAAAAGAGGATGAAGATCGGCGTGATCATCAGCGGCAGCGCGGTGCCGTCCATGCTGTTCCACCGCACCTCGACGAGAGTGATCCAGTAGCAGTGCAGGGGGATCAGCGCGAAGGCGAGCAGGACGGATCGCAGGGTCACCCCTTCACGCGCCGTATTCGACGGCAACACTTCTGAAGGGAGAGCGGATTTGGGATCAGATGCGGGGAGGGTCGGCCCTTTTGAAGGCGTGTTTGGGAGGGACATGCGTTTTCCGTCGCTCAATTCCGTCGTATCCGACCTTGGCTGAAACACGTTTACGTGTAGCGAAGGGATTTTCGTTAAGTCTTCACCATTTTGCCCCATAATCCTGTTTTTGACGAAAGGAATCCCCAAGCGGGCTTTTTCATGATAAAGTGGAAAGGAGTTCCCGGTAGCGTCTGGAAATCAGTTTCAGAATGTCTCAAAGATGGAACGGAAGCGGCCGGGAGTCGCCCCGTTTCGTAATATCATTTGCACATAGAACGACAACGCTCCCTACGATCCCCTCAGCTTTATTTAGTAGATTCTCCGTCTGCTTCGGGCAGATGCGCCATTACGGTCATCACGTCGCTCCCCTCTAACCCACTCTGGAGTCCGCCTCTTAATGAGGAAAAGCATTACCGATGAAGCCGGCCCGCTCTTTTGGGAGGCTCCATCCGACGACACTTTGGGAGAGAGTGATGCCATCTTATCAACACTGGGGCGCGGTATTGGCCGCCGTGCTCCTCAGCCTGATCGCGATCCCCGCCCGTTCGGAAATCGTGATCGAAAAAGACCAGTGGGACCTCGCCGTCCTGAGCAACCGAGTCGAAGTCGTTTCCACGAGCGACAACGTCAAGAGCCTTTTCTACCCCGACGGAGGCGACCGGGCCATCGACAACGCCAAGATCGCCGTTAACGTGACGGCCATGCCCGCCGGAGTCACCCGCTTCCCGGTGCAGATCCTCACCCGTTCGGTCGGGGACGCGAACGTGGGGTTCGGGATCCGCAACACCTCGGTCTCCCCCACGGCGCTGCTCGCCTTCACCCTGAGCAGCGGGGCCGGTTCCGCCAACCAGAACACGCAGGCGCGGGACAACGCCAGCCCGCAGGGGCGGGACAACCCTCACCTGAAGGACGTCCCCAACCTTCCCAATGGCACGCAGGATTCGCCCGTCACCGGCGATCCCGCGACCGATCCGGTCGTCGTCGCCACGACGAACGCCAAGCTGACCCTGAAGGACGGGGTCAATGTCCTGACCCTGGATGCGACGGATGCCCGCAATTTCAATAACTTCGACGACCAGGTGCAGGTCTTCCGCATCGTCATCGGGCCGGGGGTCGCCGGTCTCACCGGCACCGTGTCGGCTCCCCCCCAGCCCACAATTATAAAGGGCGCCGTGAAGGACTCCGCCGGACAGGCCGCCACCGACGCGACCGTACGGCTGATGGGACCGGAAACCTACACGGTGCGGGTGGACGCCAACGGGGATTACACCGCCGAAGTAAAACCCGGCACGTACACCGTCCTGGCCTACACCGCCACGCAGAGCAGCGCGCCCATCAATAACGTGGTGGTAGCGGCCTCCCAGACGAAGGTGCAGGACATCACCCTCACGGCGGAAACCCCGACGGTGGTCACCCTCGCTTCCGGAGACGCGGAGACGAACACCGCCTGGAAATTCCTGAAGAAGAATCCGCTGCCGTTCAACGCGCAGATCATCAATCCCGGCCCGGCCCCCGCCGGATTCGTGGACACGGATTCCGGCGGGGAGCAGCAATCCCCGGACGACGCGCCGGGCGGCGGCCCCTTCTGGCTGCGCGGCACCTTCGACCTCCCGGCCAGCTTCCCCCGCGACCGATACGCCCAGTTGTTCGATTTCATCGCCAACGCCCGGACCCACGGGATCTGGATCAACGGAGTCCCGATCGGCAGCCAGCCCACCGGTTCGGACCGCAACCTCAACAACTTCATCATCCCCGCCGGTATCTTGAAGGCGACGGGCAACGTCATCGCCATCCTCGGCTTCGACGACGACCCCAGCTTCGGGCTGAACGCCAATGCGCCGATCAAGATCCGTTCCGGTTCGACGAACCTCGGGGCCGTTCGGGTGAATCTCAACGGATACCCGACGGAGAAAGGCGGCGTGGCCGACGCGGTGAACGTGACCCTCAAGAGCGCCGATGGAGCGACTGTGGCGACACAGACGACCCGCGCGATGGGCACCGCCAGCTTCCTGCACGTCCCCGCCGGCGACTACACCGTCGAAGCGACGGGGGCCCTCGTCGGGGAGGGCCAGTTCCCCAAGACGATTACGGTGAAGAACGGGGAAGCCGCCGTCGTGGAAGCGAACGTGAATCCGGCCCTCGGCCTGGGCACGCCGTTCCTGGGAGACCAGCAGCGGTGGCTCGCCCTGCCGGATGCCGACCCGGCGAACCTGGAGCCGACGAAGCTCGCCTTCACGCCGGGCGCGGAGTGGGTTCCGGTGATCGTCCCGCTCAATCTCAAAAATAGCGGCCAGTGGACGGTCGGGGCGTTCGGCGATAATCAGGACGTCTGGTATCGCCTGAAGTTCACCGTCCCGGCGGAGTGGCAGGCGCTCAACGGCGACCTCTTCTTCGACCAGTTCAACGTGGACGACACCGACGTGACCTACTTCAACGGGACCAAGATCGGGGAAACCCCCGCGAGCGTGCCGCAGTCCTGGACGGTGGTCCGCAACTACAAAGTGCCGAAGGAGCTGGTCCAA
>JAHWJO010000269.1 GCA_019348365.1 Armatimonadota bacterium
GGAACTTCCCTCTTTCTATCGCTCCCTCCCTAAACTCTTAGCTTGATGCACATGAGCCAAGCTTGGTATAAGTATAGAGGCCGAATTAAAAAAATCAACCCTACCTAAGGATTTCCCTTGTGAACTTCCACTCTATTATAATAAGTTACCGATGAATATCGGGATGATCCTGCTTAACTCTGAGGCGGACGGTGTAGACGCTGTCGCCGGAGAGGATGCCGCTCCGCGCGAACAGCCGCCCGTACTCCCAGTTGGAGAGACCCAGCTCGGGCCGGTTCAGGGCGTACTGCCCGTCCACCCACCGCGTGAACCCGTTCCCCACGAACGGCGAGTCCACCGCCCGGAAGAACCGCTCGCGGGCCGCCGGGTCCCGGCTCACCAGGGAGGCCGCGAACCGGGGGCTGTGCGCGTTGAACAACGCCACCGCTTCGTCGGTATCTTCCACCACCTTCAGGGTCACTTCCGGCGTCCCCTCCCACTCCCACTCGCGCCCCAGTTGATCGTTCGGCAGCACCTCCGCGACGGGTTCCTCCACCACCCCTTCGGCGCGCCGGACTCCCGCCGTCCGGGTGAACAGCTCCCCCGGCACGTACGCCTCCGAGCCTTCCGCAACGTGGAGCTTGTAGCCGTGTCCCAGTTTCTCCCCCCGCTCCTCCAGCGCGTCCAGCGCCACCGGGACCCACTCCCCGGCGCGGGAGCGGGGCAGGCAGAGGACGTTCAGCGTGTTGCACACCTTCCGGTCGGTGGAGTGATAGACGACCGACCGGAGCCATTTGGGATCGGCGGTCGCGTCGGCGACGATCCAGGCGCCGCCGGTCCCGTGGAGGCTGACGGGGATCCCCGCCTGGCTGGCGAGGCTCCCCAGCAGCGCGACCGACCGGCCCGATCCGCGCGCCACCGCGAGGCCCAGCTCCGGCTGCGAGAAGAGCGCCCATCCCGCCGCGTGCTCCGGGCTTTCCACGAGGGTGACGGCCCCTTCCGGCAGGCCGGACGCTCTCAGCGCGGGCCGCAAGGCGACCTCCACAATAGCCTGGGCCGTGCCGAGTGCGTCCCCTCCGATTCGCATGACCGTCGTGTTGCCGCTGCGGAGCACCCCGGTCGCGTCGGCGAAGACGTTGGGGCGGCCCTCGAAGACGAACCCGACCACGCCGTACCCGCCCTTCACCTGCTCCACGCTCCAGCCGTCGTGCCGAACCGTCTCGATGACCTGCCCGCGCGAGGAGGGGGCTTCCCGCCACTCCCGCAAGCCGTCGATCATCGCCCGGCGCATCTTCTCGTCCGCCACGAGGCGAGTGGTGGAGCGCCCCCGGCCCTTCGCGCGGTCCACGTCCGCCGCGTTCGCTTCCGCAATTGCGCTCCAGGTCGTTTCGTCTTCCAGGCGCGAGGCGAATTCCTCGTAGAACCGGGTGATCCGTTCGTCCTCCACCGCGCCGAGTTGATGAAACGCATCGAGGGCGCGCCGGACGGCCCCGGCGGCGATCTCCCACTGCGCTTGAGGGACGTGCAACAGCTCCCCCGTGCGCTGCACGACGAGGAGGCGGTCGCCGGGGCGGAACCGCTCCGCGATCTCGACGGGAACCTGAGTGAGCCGGTTCCCGCCGTAGAGGATCGGCATGCCGGGTTGGAGTTGCGTGAGTTCGGTCATCGTTCGGCCTCAGTCTATCCGCGTCAGAGTCAGGGTCAGGGGTGGGGCGTCCTGGTAATTGAGTGTATACATCCCGTTCTGAAGCTGTAAAGGCTTCTCCGGCTTCCACGATCCGGGGAGCCGCACCCGCCGGACTCCCTTCGGGCCGTGCGCCGTCAGGGTCGCCCGATTCCCCACAATGACGACCTCCGACGGTCCTCCGGAAATCCGGATGCCGTTCCCGTCCGCCGCCTGCCCGGTGAACGTCGCCAGCACCGTCTTCTGAGGGCTGCGGTAGGAGTAATGTCCCTCGTCCATCGTGAGGATATCCTCGCCCCGGCGGACGACGATCTTCCCGCCCTCACGGGTCACGGTCCGGCCTTCCGGCTTTTCGCCCTTCCGGTAGGGCAGGAGGATCGCGTTGAACGGTCCGTTCCCCCGGATGCGGAGAATGTGCTGCCGCTCCTCAAAGTCGCGCCCGTGCGCCGCCCGGTATTGGACCTGCTCGTTGTTCGGGTGCCAGTTGTGCCCCCAGTTGCCGAGAATCGCCTCCTGCGCCTCACCGGAGACGGTATAGAGGTCCCAGTCCACTCCCCACTGCCCGGTGAAGCTCATGCGCTGGAGTCCCGCCGGGAGGGGGAACACCGGTCCGGCGGAAGGGAGTTCCTGTTTCGCGGCATCGCGGTGATCGTAGAGGCGTTGCGGCGGGGCGATCCTGCCGGAGGGCGTCTCCACCTCGCCCTCGGCCATCAGGTTCATCGTGAAGACCTTGCCAATGCCGGGGTCCTCCCCCCCGAAACGGTCTCGGATGAGGAAGATCGGGGCATCCTCCACCGGATGCATAAGCGTCACGGAGCGGGTCCACGTCAGGGCGGGCTTGCGTCCCTGCGGGGTGGAAAACCGCGCCCTCGCGTGAGAAGCGGTACGGAGGGTGACGAACGCTTCCTGCGTGGAGTCGGTCCAGGGGCCGACCCCCCAGATGAAATTCGCCGTATCGAGGGGCAGGCGGTCGCGGTTCCACGGATGGATCTCCGACGGCGGCGCGCCGCCCACGCCGGAACCGATGCTCCCCTCCGGCACGACCATGCTGTGCATGTATCCGCCCGCCGCATGCGGCGAGTATATCGAGCCCCAATCGAGGGAGAGAGGGACGCCGAGGGCGTAGATCACCACCGAGCCGTGGTCGAGGTGGCGATGATCGTGGTAGAAGTCGCCGTTGACGAGCCAGAGCGCCGATTCGTTCTTCGTGCCCCACCCCGAGCGCAGCACGGAGTACCAGCCGGGAAAGGTCGCGCCCCGCTTCAGCATCGGATCTTTCGCGGGCGCGTCCTCGTCGATCTGGAGCAGCGTCGTGCCGAAAAAGCTGGAGTGCGGCTTCCCGTTCGCGCGCCACGCGCCCATGAGCCGCGCGCTCAGGTTCGGATCGGCATCACGGAAGCCGGTCGCCAGCGCGCCAAAGATCTCCGACGCTTCCGTGGAGCCGTCCCCGACGGAGATGACCTTCCGCAAAGGACCGAAGCGCGGCTCCGGCGGGGTGAGGAAGTTCAGATAGAATTCCGCGAACCGACTCAGCCGCTCCTCGGTCTTGAAATGATCCCGGCCCTTCATCCGCAATTGCAGCAGCGTCCGGAGGGTCGGCATGAACGACGCGCCGATGTAATGGACGCTCCCCATCTCCGCGCCGTGCTCGTTGACGATGGCCCGGAGATCCGCCAGGACGCGCCGCTCCACATCGGGGATGCGAGCGCGCATCGCGGGATGCTCCGCCAGCAGGAGGGCGAAGAAGCTCCGGCTGCCCCATTGATTCACCGGCATGTTCGGGTTGCCGAGGTGGATTCCGCTCCCTTCATGAAGCGGCACGAAATCCTCATCCCACAGGATGCCGGCGAACAGCGCGGCGGCGGCTTTCGCCCGCGCCCGGTCCTGCGGGGAAGTCCCGTCATGCGCGAGCGCCTGATCGATCCACAGGCCCTTGCGGCTCATCTCCAGCCCGCCCATCCAGTAGGCGTAGTTGAAATCGTAGATGCCCCCGCCGTTGACGTAGGCGTTCAGCATCTTTCCGGCGGTCTCCATCACCTCCGCGACCGCTTTCTTCGCTTTTTCACCGGAGGGATCGGACCACATGTCGATCAGGTCGCGGGCATACGGGTCCGCATTGTACAGGTAGTTGTAGTACCCCTTCCCATGCGGCCCGCTTTTATCCGCACGCAGCTTCGCGATCATCCGATCCCGTGCGGCCCGCTCCATGAAGAGCGCGCCGAATCCCTGTTTCGGGTCGGGGTAGCTCAGGGCCAGCCGGTGGAGCTTGTTCAGGTTGACCCCGCCGTGCAGGTTCATCAGCCGGTTGATCGGCTGCACCTCCAGCGGGTCCTTCAAATCCTGCTTCGCGCCGAGGAAGATGCCCCAGTGGAAACGGGTTCGCGGTACTATGCGCCCGTCTTCGCCGCGCCGGGAGCTGGAGACGGTGATCCCCGCGCGAGGCGCGCTGCCCCCCTCTTCCGGCGACGTGAAGAAGTGTACGCCCCCATTTGCTGCGCCGAGTGCGCGCCCGGCGCGCCCCGCGAAGGTTCCGAACAGGGGGGCATCGGCGGGGGCTTGCGCGTTGTAGAGCTGCCAGTACCAGCCGCTGTCTTTGATCCACGGATCCCACCGCGCCATGCAGGGGTAGCTTTTCGAAGCGCCGTACTGGAGGTCCACCGTAGCATCCATCGCGGGCCGCTCGTGCCCCAGCGCGTAAGCTTTCCCGTCCGGCTGGTATCCGGCTTCCCTGGAAGAGGACGAGTGGCCCCGGTAGCGCGCGTGAGTGGGCTGCAATCCCTCGTACACGTTCAGCGAATAGGAGAGGTCCATCGTCGTGTCGTCCTCAATGAGAACGACGTGCTGGCCCGCCTGCACCTCGACGGTGGATTTATAATACGTCTCGCCCGCCGGGGCGACGATCGGCCCCTCGTGCCGGACCTCGGGCCGGTCGAATCGGTAGGCGACCTCCGCCACGACCTTCAGCGGACCCCGCTCGATGAATCGCACCTCCATTATTTTCGCCGGAACGGAGAGGAGGTTCGGCCCGGTCGCCGTCCAGGTGCCATTCGGGTAGCGGAGTCCCTGGATGGGCGCTGGCGTCCGACTCAACGCCTTCGCCGGGACCGGGTCGCGAACCCCCATGAGGCCGTTGGCGATCTCGTAATGCGTCGCCGTTTGGATGATGGTAACGCCGTCCTTCACGGGGGCCGGAGCCTTGCCGGTGTGCAGCCGCCAGGTTCGCGTTTCGTTGGCTGGGAGGGCGGTCCTCACCGCGATCCCGCCGTACCTGAGAACCTGATAGGGGACCTCCCGGCCCTTGGAATCCACCATATAGGATGCCTTGGGGCCGAAGCTCCCCTTCCCCTCGAATTCGATGATTTGATCCGAATGGGAAACCCCGAAGGCTTCTCGAATCGTGAACGTCTGTATGGGCGGAACGGGTTTCTCAGCGGAGGAAGCGGAAAAGCTATCTTTCGCCAGAAAGTTGAGTGAACAGAAGAGCGCAAGGGGTAAGTAAATGCTGAATTTCATTTGGATCTTTCAAACTCTCCAAGGGCGGATCAGCACAGCAGCGGGGAAGAGCTACTGACCTGTTTATCAATTCCCCTCTGATTAAGCGGAGCAAGGGGAGGTGATGATCTCAAGCGTTTGTCGTAAGGGAAGTTAAGCTCATCGCTGCCGGGGTTTGATCGGCCCGACGTAATTCGTGCTCACCACGATGTCATCGAACCAGACGCGTACGGGGCGCTTCGGGGGCTCCTGCTGGCTCTGCCGCGCGGCGTTCTCCGTGACGTAGTGCAGAAGCCAGAGGAAATTGATCTTCAGGTCTTCGCTCGTGCGGAAGTGGAACCCCTCGAACGGCTCCCCGTCTTTCCTCAACTGGAACCCCATGCCGGTCCACGGCCCGCGCCGTACCCCTTCCACGATCTGTATTTCGGGCCGGCCGTCCAGCCAGAGCGCCAGAGCGCCGTCCCTCTTCTGTGGCGTGGAGTTCAGCTTCATCATCACTTCCACGCATTGCCAGCGGTTCCGGGGCACCACCGGCGGGACCGCCGGGCTCATCCCGTTGCCCCAGTACTTGCCGTCGCCGGAAACCTTCATCTCGTGCCAGTAAGCGTAGAAGGTCCAGAACCCCGGCGGCGGGTATTTGCCGTGACCGCCGTACGACTCGATCCCCACGGTCACGCGGTCGTCGCCGCGCGGGCGCTCCCCCGCCCCGCCCTGCGGATACGAGGTGGGAGGGTTGTAGCCCCCCAGGTGAACGAAGTGGTGGATGTAATCGGCTTCTTCGGGGAATTTAACGTAGAACCGAACGAAGACCTGATCCACGCCCTTATCGAACCGCTTGTAGAGGTGGCCGCCGGTGTTCTCCGAGAGGGTTGCCGAGATCCGGAGGGAGGTCTTGCCGGAACTGGCCTTCGGCACGTCCGAACTCAACGCGAGGACGCGGCCCCCTTTGTCGGATGCCTCACTCCAGCGTTTCTTGATGGCCTCCAGCGGCCCGGCTTCAAAGTCCTCCGCAAACAGCACGCTGGGGTCCTTCGCGATGCCCCGGTCGCCGGGATACTTCGCGGAGAGGCCGAAGCCTTTTGGGAGCGCGGCCATGGATGTCAATGACAGGAACCACAAAGACACAAAGGACACGAAGAAAAACAGACCGCAGAGACGCAGAGGCGCGGAGAACCCCATGAACCCCAGAAGATTGAGAATAGAAGATTGAAGATTGCAGGGGCTATCTATCCTCAATCTTCTTTCTTCTATCTTCAAGTAGTTCAAGGGGTTCTCCGCGCCTCTGCGTCTCTGCGGTGAGTTCATGATTCGGGGAAGTAGCCTTCGGGCCAGTCGTTCTCGGTGAAGTACTCGACGCGGGTCTTCTTGTACTCCTTGGTGCTGAAGAGGAGGATGTAATCCTCCACGCCCGTCGCTTCGGAGATGGCCCGCGCGACCTCGCGGCAGTCGGGGGCGTTGCGCCCGTGAGATCGGA
>JAHWJO010000270.1 GCA_019348365.1 Armatimonadota bacterium
CACACCCACACACCCACACACCCACACACCCACACACCCACACACCCACACACCCCTCGTGCTCCTGACCGATTTCGGCCTGGAAGGGCCGTACGTCGGACAGATGAAAGGCGTTCTCGCCGGGCTCGCTCCCGGCCACCCCGTCATCGACCTCACCCACGCCGTCGCCCCGCAGGACGTTCGGGAAGGGGCGTTCCTGCTCGAAGTCTCGTGGCGGTACTTCCCGCCGGGGACGGTCTTCATCGCCGTGGTGGACCCCGGCGTGGGCACCGACCGTGCCTCGATGGCGCTTCGGGTGGAAGGCCGCTTCTTCGTCGGGCCGGACAACGGCCTCCTGACCGGCGCATTCCCCTCTGAAAACCTCTCCTTTCTCCAGGCGGTGCGGCTGGAGAACCCCGACTTCCGCCTCCCCGATGTGAGCGCCACTTTCCATGGCCGCGACCTGTTCGCCCCCGCCGGGGCCGCCCTCGCGACCGGAACGCCGCTGGAAGCCCTCGGCCCGCCTCACCCCGCTCCCCTCCCCCTGACCCACCGCGATCCCATCCTCACCCAAGGAAGGATGGAAGGCCGAATCGTTCACATCGACCGCTTCGGCAATCTCGTCAGCAACATCCGCCGGTCTCTATGGGACTCGTTCACCGGCGCTTCCCCCGAACGGCCCCCGCACATCCGCATCGCCACCTGGGAAGGAGTCGGCCTGCGGCGCACCTACGCCGAGGTCCCTCCCGGCGAGATGCTGGCGCTCTTCGGCAGCCTGGGCTTTCTGGAGATCGGAGTCAACGGCGGGAGCGCCGCCGACCGCCTGAAGGTGCAGCGCGGCGCGGCGATCACCGTTGCCCACGATTAGGGGAGGGATACATCCCCATTCTTTTCCCAATTTCCCCTGATTAAGGCCACATGGGAATGGAATGGAGCTCCATTTCTCTGTCTGGCTACAGGGGTGTCGGCGAAGGCCGACACTGGGCCGAAGGCGGGTGAATGCCCGAAGGGCAGAGGGCCGGGCCCTGGGCAGCGGAGGAGTTCACTCCCACCGCACAGGGCACATGGCGCACTTGGGAAAGGGCCAGCGCGAAGCGCGGGGGTGAGGGAGATTCACGGACAGACAACTCCCCACTCCCCAATTTCCCAACTCCCCCACTCCCCAACTCCCCAATTTCCCAACGTCCCAAGTTCCTGCTCATCCTCCGTCACCGCCCGTTCATCCTTCCGTACGTACCGCCTGTGTCTCCCCGTCAGACTACCGGTGTAAACACGGAACAACCACGATGGGAACGCTCCGACACCCTTTCGTGAGTCTCTGAAGGGAGAAACTCCAACGGCTCCGGACGGTTCCGCATCACTTTTGGATGACTTGATAGACACCCGCTTATCGGAGGAGAACATGAACCACTCAACGAAATTCCGGGGCCTTCCAGCAGCCCTGCTGGGCGCCGCTTTACTGTCCGCCGCGTCGGCGCAGGCGCAATCGCGGCCTCCCCTCCCGGAAACCCCTGAAACTCCGGCCCGGCCCACGGCCCGCGCGACCGGCTCCCTCACCGGAGTCGTCAAGAGCGGCGAAGGCGGGCTCAAGGATGCCATCGTCCGGGTCGGCTCGAACCTCTTCACCACCGGCGACGGCGGCGCGTTCTCCTTCGAGGGCATCCGCGCCGGGAACGCCGTGGTGTTCGCCCACAAGAAAGGGTACCGCTCGGCGGTCCAGCGGGTTCAGGTGTCGGCGGAGGCTCCGGTCAACGTCGAGCTGACACTGAATCAGGTCCCCGCCCCCAACAAAGGCAAGGGCACGGTGCATGGGCGGGTTGTCACCGAGGGGAGCGGCGATCCCGTTGCGGATGCGACCGTCACCGACGGGACCGCCACTGTGAAGACCGACGAGACCGGCGAATTCGTGCTGGAGAACGTCGGGACCGGCGAGACCGAAGTCGTCGTCACCACGCCCGGCGGCGAGACCGAGAAAGAAACCATCGAAGTCGTGCCGGACGTGATCACCGAAGTCGGCGTGGAAACCGACGGCGAAACCGAGACGACCTCCGAGCCGGCCCCGGCGGCTTCCCTGAGCGGAACCGTCACCTCCTCCGCCGGCCCCGTCGCGAAGGCTATCGTCCGGGTGAGTGCGGGCGAGGACCTCGTCTGGGTCGCGAAGACGGACGATCAGGGCAAGTTCACCCTCGAAGGGCTGCCCGTCGGCGCGGTGAAGGTCGTCGTCCTCAAGGGCGGGTTCCAGAGCGCCGAGCAGGAAGCGACTCTCGTCGAGAACGCCAACACCCTTGACGTGACCCTCGTGGTCCGCGATCCCAAAGGCCACGGCAGCGCCGGGACCGGGAGCATCAGCGGCGTCGTTTACAGCGACGAGCTGGACGAGAGCGGCAATCCCAAAACGGTGGACGGCGCGGTGGTGATGGTGCGCGGCGTGCGCGTCTTCTCCGGCCCCGAAGGCCGTTACGAGCTGACCGGGCTCCCGACGGGCAAGTTCAACGTGCAGGTCTGGATGAGCGGCTTCCGCCACACCCACAAGAAGATCACCCTCGACTCGGCGAACCCGGCGGCGACGGCGGACATCACCCTTAGCAAGCGGGTCTCTGCGGACGAGCCGGACAACGGCGGCGACGAGAACGTGGGCGACGCGGACTCCGACGGAACCGTGAGCGTGACCGACGCGGTGACGACCCTGCGGGCGGCCCTCGGCCTCACCCAGCCCACGAAGATCGGCAAGGCGCGGGCCGACGTGGCCCCCTCCAAGCCGCGCGGCGCTTTCGGCGATGGCGAGATCAACATCCAGGACGCGATCAAGCTCCTCCGCAACGCGGCGGGCCTGGAGCCGGTCTTCCCGTAATCCCGGCGAAACCCGATAACATTAAATGCTGAAAGCGGTCCCGGTGCTCACGCCGGGACCGCTTTTTCTGTGGGCGACGCTTTGAATGGGGGTATGATAAAGATGGGAATCGCCCCCTCGGTTCAACAGGAAGACAGGGGAATAGGGCAATGGCTTCGGACATTGAAATGGATGGCGTGTCGCTGGGGGAATGGATCAACCGGGAGCTCCGCGCCGATTGCTTTTTCGAGACGGATGGCTGGGCCATGGAGCGCGTCCGGCGCGTGAACGAACGGCTCCAGCAGGACCGCCCCCCGGAGACCCGGTTCATTGTGGAAGTGCCCTGGATGGACGAGACGGTCGCTTTCACGAGTCCCGGACGCTACGTGTACTTTAGCCGCCGTTTACTGGAGCTCTGCGACGACGAGGCGGCGGCGTTTGTCATCGCCCATGAGATCGCCCATCACGACCTGGGGCATCTCGATATCCTGCCCGATTGGATCGCGAAGATGGGCCGCTCTCTCCATCTGGGCGGGGCGATCCTCGGGTCGCTGTTTCTGGAAATCGAGAAGCGGATCTACGGGCCGGAGAACGAGTGCGCGGCGGACCGGCACGCGCTCGACCTGTGCCTTGCCGCCGGATACGACGGCCTGCGCTGCCTGGCCGTCTTCGATCACCTGGAGAGGGATGCGCTGGACCGACGGGACCTGGACATCGTCTACGGCCCCGATCCCTCGGATGACGAATTGGACGAGAACGCCGGTTTCAACACCCGTCTGAAGATCTGGTTCTGGCAACGCTCGCGCGGCTACTTGCCGATTCGAGATCGGAGGGCGATGCTGTTGAAACGCCTCCAATCCCTTGAAATGGAGGCGTCCGTCGGAAGGGGATAACGGAGTACGGATCCGGCAGTCCAGTCGCCGAAGGGCGACTTCGTGCCCCTCCAGGCGCGAATTCATTCGCCGGCCCCCTCACGTAATTCACTCAACGTTTGAGTCGCCGGGCAGAAACCCTGAAGAGAGCCGTACTATTTGCGCGGCTTTCCGCCCTTCTTATCGCTCACGCCTTCCCAGAAGCCTTTGCCGCCTTTGACGTCTTTGCCTCTGTTCTCCTCTCTGCCCCGCTTCGCGTCCCGGCCGTCTCTCTGGTCCGGTCGGGCGATGTCCACGCGGACCTTCCGGCCTTTCAGCGTGGTCCGGTTGAGCGCGTGGAGGATCTCCCCGGCGTGCTCCTCCGGCACGTCCACGAAGGTCGAGGTGGCGTAGATGTCGATCGCGCCGATGGACCGGGCGGGCACGTCGGTTTCGTTAGCAATAGCCCCCACGATGTCGCGGGGGTGGATTCCGGCGTTGCGGCCCAGCGGCAGGAAGAGCCGCGTCATCCCCGATTCCGCGTGGACCCCCTCGAACGATTTATCCTCCTGTGTCTTGATCCCCTCCGACTCCGCCAGCATCCGGATCGCCGCCGCTGCGACCTCCCTCGGATCGTGGTCCTCGCACAACTCCTCCGCCATCATCAGGTACAGGTCGAGTCCGCCCGACTCCAGCGTCGTCTCGATCCGGCTCCGGAGCGCCTGCATCCGCTTGTTGGCGATCTCCGCCACGCTGGGGAGTCGCTGGATGGGAATCTTATGGCGGGTGATCCGCTCGATGGTGCGGAGGTAATTCCGCTCGCGGGGGGTCACGAAGGTGACGGCGATCCCTTCCCGGCCCGCCCGCCCCGTCCGCCCGATCCGGTGGACGTATGATTCCGGGTCGCCCGGCACGTCGTAGTTGATGACGTGGCTCACGTTCTCGATGTCCAGCCCCCGCGCGGCCACGTCGGTTGCCACCAGGCACTCCACCACGCCCTCGCGGAACCGCCGCAGCACGCTTTCCCGCTGCGACTGGTTGATGTCTCCATGGAGGGCGGCGGCCTCGTAGCCCAGGATCTCCAGCTCTTCCGCCAGGGTCGCCGTGTCCTGCTTCGTCCGGCAGAAGATGATCGCCGAGTCCGGCTGGTCGTGGTCCAGAATCCGGATGAGTGCCTCCTGCTTCTGGCGGGCGGGCACTTCGTAGGCGATCTGCTCGATGGTGGGCACCGACATCTGCTCCGACTGGATCTTGACCTCGGCGGGGTCCTTCAGGAACCGCCGGGCCAGCTCCGCGATGGGTCGCGGCATGGTCGCGGAGAAGAGGACCGTCTGCCGCTCCTCCGGGCACTGCTCCAGGATCTCCTCGATCTCCTCCAGAAATCCCATGTCGAGCATCTGGTCCCCTTCGTCGAGGACCACGGTGCGGACCTGGCTCAGGTTCAGCGTCTCCCGGCGGAGGTGATCCAGGATGCGCCCCGGCGTGCCCACCACGACCTGTACGCCGTGCTTCAGCGCCCGCAGCTGCCGCTCGATGGGCTGCCCGCCGTACACCGCGAGGAGGTGGACGTTCTTGAACCGTCCCAGAGCATGGGTCATCTCCGCCACCTGCATCGCCAGCTCGCGCGTGGGGGCGAGGATGAGCGCCTGCGGCACACGCTTCCCCGCATCCAGGTTTTCCAGAACCGGCAGCGCGAAAGCGGCGGTCTTCCCCGTGCCCGTCTGGGCCTGCGCCACCACGTCGCGCCCGCCCAGCAGCATTTCAATCGTCTGTTCCTGGATCGGCGTCGGGCTTTCGTAGCCCAGCTCCTCGATCCCTTTCAACAGGGGGGCGCTCAGGCCCAGCTCTTCAAAGCTCTTCATCACGTCTCTTTCCGTTAAATGTGTAGGGCGTCCATACTATTCCGGAGACGATCAGGGAAAGGTATCGCTGTCGCCAGGCAGGGGAGAACGCAGCAGATCCTCTCCCCTTACTTTGTAAAACACTGATCCAGCTCGGCCTCCGGTTCTCTCCCCTCTCTACATACCCACTCGTGTAAAGGGCTTACGCGTACTCTCGGGCACGCCGATGGTATTCTCGCCACCAAGCGACGGATGGTTCTCGGCAAGGGCTTTCTTGGATCGGTGACAGTTGCGCCTTCTGCGGTGGGCGGGAAACAGCGAGCCATCTTCATGGCTTCCGTCGGGGAAAGAGGGGGAACAGGGCAACCGCTCTTCGTGAGGAAATAGAGAGTGCGCCTTATCATACCCGAAGTGGGGGGCAATTCCTGTACTACTACTGTGAAATACCGCGCCGGGCCGGATAGGAGACGTGGAAATGAGCGCGCTGCGACAACCCCGTACCTTCACTTTCGACGAGTACCTGCGGATCGAGCGGGAAGCCCCTTACAAAAGCGATTTTCTGGACGGGGTCATCTACTCGATGGCGGGTGGAAGCACGAATCACTCCTTCATCGCCGTCAACGTCGCGACGGCCCTTTCCGTTCAGCTTCGGGGTTCGGGCTGTAGGGTCGCCAACAGCGACCTGATGATCGCCCTCGAGGATCTCACTTTTTCCGCCTACCCCGATGCTTCGGTCATCTGTGGCCCGCCAAAGCATCTGGACGAACGCCGCGACGTGCTCCTCAACCCCTGTCTGATCGTAGAAGTAATTTCCCCTTCTACCGAAACCTATGATCGCGGTGAGATATTCGAGCGCTACAAACGTATGGATTCCCTGATCGATTACCTCCTGATTTCCCAGGATCAGCCGCTCGCGGAGATCTGGCATCGGGAAGCCCAGGTGTGGACCTCCTCAGCGGCATCCGGCCTGGAATCCAGCCTCCCGATTCCCTCTTTAGGGATCATCTTGAATCTTTCCGAGGTGTACGAAGGCGTTTTATAGCCATTTCTTCCATAAGCAGCTTACACCTGAATAACTATGACTCAAGGAGCCCTCATGAC
>JAHWJO010000021.1 GCA_019348365.1 Armatimonadota bacterium
CTTCACGAACATGAAGGACATGGACCTTCTCAAGCGTCGCCATAGTCGAGTTCGGCCTGGACTTGGAAGTCGCCCCGCCGGACCCGGCGGAACGTCAGCCGGTGAGGGGAGTCGCAAGCCGGGCAGGTGACGCTCGCCTCGCCGTCCGCTTCGCCTTCCGGGGCAGGGGTTTGGAGCGGGCTGCCGCAGCACACGCACGGCGCGCAAAGAGAAGGCGCAGCGGAGCCGGGCTTCGGAGCGGAGGCCGGCTCCGCTCTCTCGTGCCGGAAATGGAGCGACAGGCGGCCCCAGTTCTCGCTGTCCTTTTCCATACGGTGGTAGCGCGACCGGATCTCCGGGCGCTGGAGGAAGCGGATCACCGACTTCTTGAGGGCGCCGGATCCCTTGCCGGGGATGATTTCGACCTCTTTCACACGTTTGGCGACGGCCTCGTCGATAACCTGACGGAGGGCCGCTTCAATCGCGTGGGAATCGCTGTAGATCGGATGGAGGTCCAGTTTCAATCGCATGCGGGGGAAGCCTTAAAGAGTTGCGTCGGGCAGGCAGGAGATGGTTCTTATACCCATTTCTTATTGAAAAGCGCTCGGTTGGGTGAGAGCGCCCGCGTACGAGAGTGCCAGAACCGATGCTCCCCGGCGTAGGGGTTCAGCCTCTGTTCATGGTCTCGCAGCGATTTAGGCTGACTTTTTCTGTCACCCCCCGACCGAGTTTGAAGATCATTCGCTACGGGTTCCGTTCAGGAGGAGGGTTCAACTTAGAATCTATCAATCCATGGAGGAATTCGGCTCCCCTCCCCGTTTCGGGGAGGGGCTGGGGGAG
Source organism: Armatimonadota bacterium (assembly GCA_019348365.1). GTDB lineage: Bacteria > Armatimonadota > DTGP01 > DTGP01 > JAHWJO01 > JAHWJO01. The sequence continues at coordinate 820 of JAHWJO010000021.1, forward strand.
AGGTCCACCCCCTCCCGCCCTCCGAAAACATCCTACCCTCCTGATCCACTCCACTACCGATCATTTTAGCCGATCCGCCAAGCCGTTCAATAAAGCAGCGGGGGAACCCGATGATCCGTAACCTCCCTGTCTGATCCATCGAGTCTCACGCGAATCTTCGCATCGCACTCCGTCTCATTCTTACGAATGTTCGCATCGCCCTCCGTCTCATCCGAATGGAGAACTCCGTTGAGCCATCGCTATTTCGCTCTGGTCCCGCATCCGGATTCGACGCGCGTCTTCGTGCATCCGACGGAGCGGGGCTGGTCGCTGCCAGGATTGATTTCCGAGACGCCCCTCGATCCCCCGTTCGATCCCGTGTGCCGCTACCTGAACGAGACATGGGGTATCCGGACGCGACCGTTGCGAGGCCTGTACGGAGAGCGCGACGAAGACGGCTCGAACGAGCGCGAGATCCTTGAGGTGGAGCCGCCCGAAAGGGGCGATCCCGGTTCTTTGAGAGGCTCCTGGGTCGGGCAAGACGAACTGGCATCACTGGACTGGGCGGATGCCGAGCAGCGCCCCGTCATCGAGCGGTGGATGGAGGCGGCGGAGTCGGGGAGCGTTCCGGCGAATCGCGCGTCCTGGGCGCGTCCCGGCTGGCGGGCCGAAGCCGAACGCTGGATCGAAGCGCGATTGGCGGAACACGGCCTCACCCTCGCTGACTCGACCGAGATCGTGAAGATGTGGTCGATCTCCTGCCTTCTCAAAGCGCCAACTTCAAACGGCTACGTTTATTTCAAAGCCTCTCACGCGATGTTCGCGCATGAGGCCCGCCTGACCGAGCTGCTGGCGCGGCATCACCCCGACTCCGTTCCGAGTCTCCTCGCCGTGGATGGGGAGGGGAACCGGTTCCTCATGCGCGATTTCGGCCCATCGAAACTGGGAGACCAGAGGGATCCGGCCCTCTGGGAAGGGGCCATGCGGCGGTTCGCGGCGATACAGGTCGAGTGGACGAGTCGGACGGACGACCTCATTGCGCTCGGCTGCCGGGATCGCCGGCTTGAAGAGTTATCGGAGCTGGACGAAGTACTGGCTTACGCCCGCGCTTTGCCCCTCGATCCGAAAGAGAAATTATCCGATGCCGAAGAGGAGGCGTTGTGCCGACGCCTGGCGGATCTTCCTCGCTTAACGGATCAATTGAGGGAGTTCGGGCTGCCTTACACGCTCCTGCACGGCGATCTGCACCCTTATAACATCGTGGCGGAAGGGGAGAGGATCGTCTACTACGATTGGTCGGATGGGGCGGTGGCCCATCCCTTTTTCGATTTACTGACGATGTTGAGGAAGGGAGAGGGAAATGACGATCCCATTCGAAGGAGATGCCTGATCGATGCTTACCTGGAGCCGTGGTCGGAATACGGTTCCATGGAGCGATTGAGGCAGGCCGTCGAAGCCGCGCTGAGACTGGCGCCCCTGTTCCACGCGCTGAGTTATCATTGGATCGCCGTTCACACCGAGGGCGGAGCCTTGGACGAACTGGCGGGCGGCATCACCCATTTCCTAAAGCTCTTCCTGGAAGCACAGGATTCGGAAGAATGCTCTTGAGGACGGGCACGTCTGTCGAGAGGACTGGGGGTTCAGGACCTTTGTGGCGGACTCGTCTCCTGTAGGGACACTCAGGGGAGGGGCCGAATGCGGATCTCCTTGAAGTAGAAGGTGCTCTCCGGGTCGTGGGCCTGCAGTGCGATGGCTCCGCCTTCGGGTCGGATGCGGCGACCGATGCGGTCCGGGGGTCGCACGAGCGGATCGGGCTCGGTGTAATCCACGACAGTCTTGCCATTGACGCGCACGACGATCCGCTTGTCCACCACCCTGACGTTCACCTTGAACCATTTCGTCTCGTCCACAGGCGATTTATGGATGTCCGCGACGGCGTAGAGGCTGCCGGTCTTTACTTTCTCCTTCTCTGAACTGTTGAGCTGGACTTCGTAGCCGTTGGCTAAATACTTCTGCGTGTTCCGCTCGGTGAAATCGGTGTGGAAGAAGATGCCGGAGTTGGCACCGGACTCCCCGCGCACCGTGGCGACCAGCTCGAAGTTCTTGAACGGGACGAATCCCTCTTTCTTATCCCCGACGTAGAATAGATGGGCGCTGGTCCCCACCGCGCGGGCGCGGATGGCCCCGTCTACTACCGCAAACGACTCGGGGGAGTGGTTGGCTCTCCAGCCGTTCAACGTCTTCCCGTCGAACAGGCGAATCCATTTCTCTCGGGCGTGGGAGGGTGGAACTCCCGCGTAGCAGACCCCTAATCCCAAAAGGATAGCAAGAGCTATTCTACGCTTCATAGTTCAACCTTGACCCGAGAAGATACTGCCTGACGCTGAAACACCGCCCTTCAGGGCTGAGATCACCCACACCCTCTTTCTCCTTCGACTCCCGCCCTTCAATCCCCCTCAGCAACTTCCCTCAATCGAGTAAAGACTTCATGCCCGGCATAGAAGAGGGGCGAGAACGGGCTCTCATTCTCGCCAAGATCGTTTTCATTCTCCTCTATGGTGTAGACGACTCCGGGCGTAAGGACGTAAAAGTGAGTCCGGCCCTCGGTGGGAAGTGGAAAAGAGTCCGCCTTCGCCATCCATGAGAGATACGGTTCAACGGCTGCCACGAACCTGCGAGCGGCATCGCGCACCGATTCATAATCTATGCCGCCGATGACCCCTCCCCCGGCAGCAAGATAAAGGCTGGCATCGCCGCTTAAACCGGCAAACAGGGTGAATTCGGCTCCCGGCTCGCCGGACTCCATGAGAACGGCATACGGCGTGTCCGGCCCGATTCTTTCCAGGCCCAGATCATCGGGCCGGAGGTGAAGCGCCCTGTTGCGGAGAGACAGATAGCTTTCAACGGGAGAGGTCGCCACCCTCTGTGACGGCCTGTACGCCAGCCGCCAGATCAGGGCGGAGAGGACGAGTATGATCAGAAGGATCAGAAGAACGGTTAGTGAGGACACGATGCTCCGTTCCAGCTGTTACTCCCCGATCTCCCACGATTCTCCCGGCTGGAGCACCCGGCACTCCACGCCCAGTTCGCCCACGCGCCGGCCCCACGCTTCCGCGTCCACCTCGATCACCGGGAACGTGTTGAAATGCATCGGCGCGACCCGCTTCGGCTGGAGCAGACGGACCGCCTCCAGCGCGTCGTCCGGCCCCATCGTGAAGTTGTCCCCGATGGGCAGCATGGCGAAATCCATAGGGTAGAGCCGCCCCAGCAATTCCATATCCCCGAAGAGGGCCGTGTCCCCGGAATGGTAGATCGTCAACCCGCCGAACTGGAGGATGAACCCGCACGGCTCCCCCATCGCGCGGTAGTCGTCACCGCTGCCGCACGAGGAGGTATGGAACGCCTGCACCAGCTTCACCTTCCCCCAGGGGAACTCGTGCGCCCCGCCGAGGTTCATCCCGTGGCCGTTCTCCGCACCCTGCTCCCCGCAGTAGGTGACCAGCTCGAACGTGCTGACCACCGTCGCGCCGGTCCGTTTCGCGATGGAGACAGTATCGCCGAGGTGATCGAAGTGGGCGTGCGAGACGAGGATCGCATCCGCCTGTTCGATCTCTTCCGCCGCCACTGCCGCCTTCGGGTTCTCGTTCAGCCACGGGTCGATGAGAAGCGTGTGGGTTCCGTCCGACAGCCGCCAGCATGAGTGACCGAGATAGTCCGCTTTCACCATGTCCGCTTCCTCCCCGTCCTGTTCGCGCGCATGACCGTTTCACGGGATTCTACCCCGGACGCGGAACCGTTAACAAGGAGGAGAGCCGGCGAGGTGAGAATGAGGAGGACGGTGACGACGAAGCATCACCCCAAAAAACCTCTCCTTGAAGGGACCCTCCACGTTCATGCCCGACTCGCGCATCCCGTTTCTCCTGACTGCCTACGGACTCCCCCACGTCATGGGCTACCTACCCACCAAAGACGGGCAGCCCCACCCCCGCCCGCTCGGCCCCATCGGGTTGATGGATGCGGCGGTGGAGCTGGGCCTCTCCGGGGTGGAGTTCCCGCTCCCCTCGAAGCAGATGCTCCCGCCCGACCAACGCCTCTCCGCCTCGACCGCCGGGGTGCAGGTCTCCCAGACCCTCACGCCGGAGCGCGTGAAAGAGGAGCTGGACCGGCGCGGCCTGACGATGATCCCCGATTACATGGTGATCGTCAACGCGGAGGTGGAGGAGACCGTCGCGTACCTGAAGGCCGCCCTGACGGTCGGGGCGACGGTGGTGCGGGCCACCCTCAGCAACATCCTCTGCGGCGACCGCCGGAAGCTGGAAGAGGGGTGGGAAGCCCGCCTCGAAGCCGTTGCGAAAAAGATGAACGCCCTCATCCCCTACGCCGAAGACCTTGGCGTATGCATCGCACTGGAGAACCACCAGGACGCGAGTTGTGACGACCTCCTGCTCCTTGCGGAGATGACCGGCAACAGCCCCGCGTTCGGCGTAACCCTGGACGCCGGGAACCCGCTTGCGGTGGGGGAAGGCCCGGTCGAGACGGCGGAGCGACTCGCGCCGATCATCCGGCACGTCCACATGAAGGATTACACGATCCACTTCGCGCCGGAGGGGTACCGGCTTGTCCGGTGCGCCGCCGGCGACGGCGTGGTGGATTTCCCCGCTATCATGGAGATCCTGCGAAAGACCGGCAACGAGGTCACGTACGGGATCGAGATTGCGGCGCAGCCGACCCGCACCATCCCGCTGCTGGAGGTGGGTTGGTGGGCCTGCTACCCGCCCACCCCGGCGACGCAGCTCATCCCGGCTTTGCAGATCCTCTGGGAGAAGGGCCGACCCATGGACGAGCCGTACGCCAGCGCGTGGGAGCGCGGCGCCGACTCCCAAGCGGTGAGCGCGGAGGAGTGGGACGTGGTGCGGCGCAGCGTGGACTATTTCCGCAGCATTTGTTGAGCGTTGAGCGTTGAGCGTTGAGCGTTGAGCGTTGAAAACAACACTCCGGCCTGTTGTGTCACGGTGATACTCGTAATTTCACCCGACATTTACCGCCACTGTACTCAACGCTCAACGCCTAACGCTAATCAGGAGTTGAGATGAGTCGTCTGGAAGGGAAAGCCGCCATCGTGACCGGTGCGGGGGAGGGGATCGGTCGGCACATCGCCCTCGCGTTCGCTCAGGCCGGCGCATCGGTGACGGCGGTGGACATCAAGGAAGCGGGCATCCATGAAACCGCTCGCATGATCGAGTCGGAATCAGGAGAGGGCCGCGTCATCCCCCTCCCCCTCGACATCGGCGACCGGGAGGGCATGAACCGGGCCATCGAAGCGTGCATCCGCCGGTTCGAGCGGCTGGACTGCATCGTGAACAACGCCGCGAACCAATCGGCGGGCTGGCTGGAAGAGATCACGGAGGAGCACTGGGACGCGGTTCAGTCGGTGAACGTCAAGGCGGCCCTCTGGTTCGCGCAGACCGGGCTGCCTCACCTGGAGCGGAATGGCGGTTCCATCGTGAACATCTCCTCGCTGGTGGCGGATATGGCGATGCCGGGGCGGCTCGCCTACTGCACGTCCAAGGCGGCGCTGCTCGGCCTCACCCGCAGCCTGGCGGTGGACCTGGGGCGGCGGGGCATCCGGGTCAACGCGATCTGTCCCGGCCACATCATGAGCTTCGGCGAGGAGCGATGGAAGGCGGATCGGGACCCGGATGAGCAGCGAGTGATGCAATCTTCCTACGCGCTGGGCCGGTGCGGGCGACCGGAGGAGGTCGCGGCGGCGGCTGTCTTCCTTGCCTCGGATGATGCCTCCTTCATCACCGGGGAGGCCCTCAACGTCGATGGCGGAATGGGCATCCTCAATCCGGAAAGCTCGGTCCACCGGGCGGCGGAGATCTTCGGCCATCCCCCGCGTGATTAGGAAATTGCGAGTCGCCCTACTCCAGCGACTTCAAGTAGTCCCGAACCGGAGCGGCTTCCTTTCCGCCGGCTTCGGCATGAGCGATAAGCGAGATGCCGTGGGGGCCGGGAAACCGGCGTGAGTCCGGGTCCGCCGATAGGATCGCCTGTACCGTTTCCAGTTGGCCGAGCATGGATGCAGCGAACAGGTCGATCCGTGCGCCCCGCTCCAGCAGGAACAGGGCGATGTCCCGGTGGCCCATGTGCGCCGCCGCGCCGAGGGCGGTCTCCCAGTCGCCGCCGCCCCAATCATTTGCGGCGTTGACGAGCGCGGGTTCCGCTTCCAGAAGTTCCTTCACGCGATCCAGGTTGCCGTGGGCGTTGCCGACGAATTCGGCGACCGTTTCAGGCCGGAGGGCCGGGGGGGGCTTGCATGGGCAATTCTACTCTCGATCTGCAGGCAGGGATAAACACAAACAGATATTCGGGAGATCTGCCCGATTCCTTCAGTGGAGGTGAGGGGAAACGGTGCGGCTACGCTTGTTTTTCACGGACGGTGACGCGCAGCCCCTCTTTGGAGACCTGTAACGGGTAGGTCCGGGCGCCATCGGGGAGGTTCAGCCGGGACAGCGCCGCTTCCGCCTTTCGCCGGTCCTCCGCGCTCTTCGTCATCAGGATGAGGAACCCGCCCCCGCCCGCTCCGGCGGGTTTCGCGCCGCAGAGATGAGGCCGGATCGACTCGACGAGAGACGCGATGTGCGGGGGCCAGCTGTGTGGGTCCACCGACGCGACGGCATCGTTGTTTCGGTCCATCGCCGCCCCGACCCGGTCCAGATCCCCGGCGCGGAGGTCGCCCGCCATCGCATCGACTCGGGGGCGCATGGAGTGGAGCACATCCAGCAGGACCGCGTCCCGCGAGAGGTACTGGCTCACGAAGTTCCGGAGGATGTTCTTCGCGAGGCGGGTGTAGCCACTGTAAAGGAGCAGCGCCCGCTCGTTCAACTGTTCCTGCACCGCAGGCTCCAGCGCCAGCGGCTCGATGGAGGGGGTCTGCCGGAGACCGGGGCCGGTCCGCGTGACTTTCCACCCGCCCATGAGCCCGCCGATCTGGTCCTGCCACCCGCCCCCGGTCGTCATCCGCTGCTCCAGCGCCAGCACCAGATCGAACAGCTCTAAAGCGCCCAGCTCCACCCCGACCGCTTTGCCCAACGCGGCCAGCGCCACCCCGCCCAGAATGCTGCTCGTCCCCAGCCCCGATCCTTTCGGCACCGCGCTCTCCGTCACCAGCTCCAGCCCGCCCCCGAACCGCTCCATCTGACGGGAGAGCGGTCCCCCTTCGGCGGTGACGATCCCCATCAGGGCGACGGCGGCCTTGTGGAGAGCGAACGGGTCGCGGGGGTTCTGGTAGGCGAGGGCTTCGGAGAGGCGGGTGAGGGTCACGCTCTGTCCGAGGTCTTTGGAGCCGAAGCGGAGTACGGGGGAAGGGAGGGGGCGGACCCAGGCGCGGACGGGGCGGTGGCCGTCGAGGAGGAGGGCGACGTTGAGGACCGCTCCCCCGTGCTCCAGGCTGTACGGCGGCGTGTCGGACCAGCCGCCCACGAAATCGAGGCGGGCCGGGGCATCCGCATAGACCTCTTCGTTTAGATTTATACGCAGCCGGGGATACGCCACCGGTGAGGGAACGCCGAGATCCACCGCGCGGCAGATCTCCCGGAACGCCTCCTCTTCGTGGTGCCGGACCGACGAGGGGAGGAGCGCATCGAGGGCGGATTGAATCTCCTCGCGCCCGTCGGCCCGCTGTCGCTCCAGGGTGCGGAAGAGGTCAGCGAGAATCCAGTGGGCGCGGGCGGCCTTGAGGGGACCGTGCAGGCCGTCCAGGCTCTCCGCCAGCCGGGTTTTGACGGCGGGGATCTCCTCCACCGTGACGGGATGGGAGCGAACGTCCCCGTCTTGCCGGAGCGCGTCTTCCAGAGCGAGACTTTTCGTATTGGAAATCAATGTCGTCAGTTCCTCGTAAACGCTCTTCATGAATCCGCTCCGTTCACCGTCACGCGCAGCCCCTCCTGAGAGATCTCCAGCGGGTAGACCCGCGCCGCCGGGGGGAGGTCCAGCCGGGAGAGGGCTTCCACCGCCCGCTTGCGGTCTTCCGGGCTTCTGGCGAGCATCAGGAGGAAGCCGCCGCCGCCCGCGCCCGTCGGCTTTGCGCCGTAGAGATGAGGCCGCACCGCGTCCACGATGGAGGCGATGTGCGGGGGCCAACTCTGCGGGTCCATCGCGACATCGGCCCGGATCGAGCGGTCGAGCGCCGCGCCGAGCGCCTCCATCTCTCCAGCCCTCAAAGCGTCGGTGGTCTTCTCCACCACGTCCTGCAACTCGCACAACGCGCCCATCGTCGGGCCGTCCTTCGAGAGGTACTGCCCGACCATCGAACGGAGGATATTCTTCGCGAGGCGGGCGTAGCCGCTGTACATCAGGATCGTCCGTTCCCGGAGCGCCGCTTCCGCCTCCGGCGTGAGGCGGAACGGTTCCACCTGCGGGACCTGCCGTATCCCCGGATGGGTGCGCGTGACTTTCCACCCGCCCATGAGCCCGCCGATCTGGTCCTGCCACCCGCCCCCGGTCGTCATCCGCTGCTCCAGCGCCAGCACCAGATCGAACAGCTCTAAAGCGCCCAGCTCCACCCCGACCGCTTTGCCCAACGCGGCCAGCGCCACCCCGCCCAGAATGCTGCTCGTCCCCAGCCCCGATCCTTTCGGCACCGCGCTCTCCGTCACCAGCTCCAGCCCGCCCCCGAACCGCTCCATCTGACGGGAGAGCGGTCCCCCTTCGGCGGTGACGATCCCCATCAGGGCGACGGCGGCCTTGTGGAGAGCGAACGGGTCGCGGGGGTTCTGGTAGGCGAGGGCTTCGGAGAGGCGGGTGAGGGTCACGCTCTGTCCGAGGTCTTTGGAGCCGAAGCGGAGTACGGGGGAAGGGAGGGGGCGGACCCAGGCGCGGACGGGGCGGTGGCCGTCGAGGAGGAGGGCGACGTTGAGGACCGCTCCCCCGTGCTCCAGGCTGTACGGCGGCGTGTCGAGCCATGCCCCCGCGAAATCGAGGCGCACGGGCGCGTCGGCGAACACTTCCTGATCGGGGGAGAGCCGGAGACGGGGATCGTGAACCGGGGCGGGCGCGCCGAGGTCCACCGCGCGGCAGATGTCGGTGAAGGCAGCGGCCTCGTGATGGTGGGCGGCGGCTTTCACCCGAGCCATCCTTTCGGCCATGGGGCCGGAGACGGCGGTGGGGCGGCGGTGCAGCGTCTTCAGCACATCTACGACGATCCAGTGAGCGCGTGCGGCCCGGAGCGGCCCTTTGCCGCCGGTGATCTCCTCGGTCAGCGCCTCCTCGATCTGCTCGAAGTCGGCGGGGGAGGTGAAGAGCTGCCGCGCGTCCTCGTCCCGCTCCATGGTACGCCGTACCTGGGCGATGACGGCCTCGTGCTCCAGGGCGAGTCGGGCCTCCCGCTCGCGGCGGCGGTCCGCGCGAGTCGAGCAGGCTTCAAAGGAGATGCGGGGTGCGGCGAACCAATCCGCACGCGCGAGCGCCCTCCGCTCGGGAGAGGGAAGATCATCCTGTATCCCAGCAGCGATTCGGGCGCAGTCGAGCAGCCACCGGGCGCGGTTCAGGGACGCTTCCGGGGTCTCCGCCGCCGGGAACAGCCGGGCGTTCCAGAGGCAGACGGACTCTTCCGTCACGCCCTCGTCCCAGAGATCGTTCAGAGCCAGGCCGTGTTCCTTCAGCCACTCCATCGCGGGAGCGTTGAACAGCCGGACGCCTTCGCCGGTGGCCTTGGGGTCCATGCCGATGGGGTAGAGTCGCGTGACCCACCCTTCGCGCCCGTCGTCCAGGGTCACCGGGAGCTGGTCGAGCGTGTAGCCGGAGGGGAGATCGAGGTCCGCCGCCCGCGCCTGGACGCCCACCGCCGCCGCCCCGCTCCGGATCCGGATGTTGCCGTGGAGGCGGCAGGCTTCCACCACCGCGCCCGGCTCGACGACCGCGACGGGGGAAGGGAGAAGCTCAGCCTCGTCGGGAAGGGGGAGGAACGGGTCCGACGACGCATCTTCAACGGGTTCGAGGGGGGCGAGCTCCTTGCCGGTCAGGCCTTCCGCGATACCCGGTCGGTCCGAGACGACGGAGTTCAGGATGCACGCCTCCCCTGGCGATGCATCGAGGTGGACGTAGGAGCGGAACACCGGCTCGAACCCGAGCGCGCTCGCCGTCAGCCGGTCGAACAGCAGGCCATCCCTCCACTGAGCGGTGGAGCCGAGGTGGACGAACTGCGATGGATCGGCGACGCGGAGGCGGAGGGGCACGTCGCGGAGCGCGTCCCAGAGCGGCCGCCGCACTTTGGGGTCCCCCTTCGAGAGGAACGCTTCATGGGTCTGGGAGGGGACCATCGGCAGCACCCAGTCCTCGTAGATGTCCGAGGGGATCTCCGACCATCGCTCGCGACTGCACGCGAGCAGGCGGTGCAGGACGGCTTCAGGGTAGGTGAACACGCCCGTATCCGCGATGGCGGTGCCGTCCGCGCTCAACGCCCCGGCTTCCAGCAGGTCGCCGGTGGAGGGTTTCTGCATGAACCGCTTCACCGCCCCGCCGCGACCGGGGACGTAAACGCCGTGCCCCTGCGCCGTCTTCGCGTCGATGGCGAACCCGAGACCCATGACGGCTTCGGCGGGCGGGGTGAGGCGCGTGGAGCGGAAGAGCAGCAGGAGGTCCGCCGCCGCGATCAGCCATCCCGGCGCCATCCGCGCCGCCACGGGGGAGAGGGAGACCAGAATCTCGTCGAAGACGGTGGAGGCGCGCCCGTCGGAGCGGGGGCAGGGGAGCGGCGCAAACAGTTTACCGAGGGGGCCGTAGGCGGGGAGCCGCCGGCTTTCGCCCCCGCAGTGGAGGAGCAGCGCCCGCTCTCCCTCTCGAACCCCGGCCTGGCGGAGCACGTTGAACGTCGCGCCGCCGCTGCCCACCTTGCCGCCGGGGGGGTCGGGCAGGATCTCCACCTCGATGCGGGGCGGCAGGAGACCGGCGGTACGGCGCAGGGCGATCTCCTCCGCGTACCCATCCGCCTGGGCTTGGTGGGACGCGGTCAGGATCAGCCGATCCCAACAGGGGCCGCCGCGCAGCATCCGGGCGTACGCCTTCCGGTTGCGGATCACCGCCTCCTGCAAGAGGTCGGAGCGGGACGAATCGGCGCGGGACGCGGGGGAGGGATCGAAAGGCGGGAATGCGTTCGTCATGGTCTCCTTTGCTGGGAAGCGCTCTCCGGTGCTTCCGGCCTTTGAGACGCCCAGCCCGAGCGTCTTTCCTCGCTGCCTCGCCCGTTGGGGCCGGAGGAGCGAGTCGACCGGAGAGAATTGAGGGACTCCCTCTTCCAACCTATACCAGTGAAGCGGTCAAAAAGTCAACGACGAGGACGGAATTCGTGCGACAGGAACCACAATTCATTCCGCAGATGTGCCCACCCTGCTTCGCATCAGCGGAAGGCGATGAACCTATCGCGTTTAACATTAGGGGTGAACCCCGTCATGTCCTGTCGGAATTCCCGTAAAAGTCGGAAGGGCTCGGAAAAGAGATGGACAGCCTGTTCCAAGAGACCGTCATCGCCTGCCTGGAGCATCTGATACCAACACTTATATAGAAAGGAGCCATAAGGGTGAGATCGCCCGCGAAGGCGGGCGAAGGGCCGCAGGTCCAAAGCGAAGGGGTTCAGCCCTTCGTGCTTGGGCTCGTTTCCATTCAGAAAGGGTATGAGTTGGTGGAGTAGGGAGTTGGTGGAGTAGGGAGTTGGTGGAGTAGGGAGTTGGTGGACGGGTGGGTTGAGAGAAAGATATGGACACCGTCCAGTGCCCGGCTCTGGGGAAGGGTAGAGAGAGGGCGAATGCGGCTCCCTGCACTGTCTTAAGGACAGATCAAGTATCTGGCGGATCTATTCTTCCTGGAGGGTGTTGAGGAAGCACTGCCGGATCTTCTCCGCATGACCCTGCATTTCCCAGAGAGCGCGCTTCAGGCGGCGGTTCTCGTTATGCGCCTGCTCCAGCATCCGTGAGAGGTCCGTCACCTGCTGCTCCAAACCTGCGGTCCGTTCCACCAGCGAGGAAAAGCCCTGGATGGCGTCTCCCAACCCCCGAGCGGAGGCGTGTGAAGGGGATGCCTGATCCGGGGCAGGGGGGGCAGGCGATGAGGGTTTCACTGACTCAGCGGCGAATCGTTCCGGTGCAGGAGAGGGGGGCCTATCGGTCTGGGATCGGGCGACTTTTCCGCTCTCCGGGTCCGGCGCAGCAGGTATGGCTCCCGAAGGGTCACGATCTGTTGAATTGGATGGGTTCGCCGGTTTAGATGGAGGGGAGGGCTTCGATGGGCTCTTGCCGTTCTCGCGTTTCGAGGGAGGAACGTACAATCCGACTTTCTTGGCCCGCGTGTAGATCGCGTTCGGGCTCATCCCATGTTTCTTGCTCTGCTCCTTCCACCACGACCACGGAAGGACCACATCAGGGTCTTTCCGCTGCGCCTCCCGAACGTCCACCTCCACTTCGGTAAAATAGTCCTCCATCCGGCCCTCCGTTTAGTTGTTTAGAATGCTTAGCTGTTCATCAAGTTTATTTATACTAAACATATATCGGTCATTCACAATTCTTTTCTTTATACTATTCGCTGCTTTCCGTTCTATTCCTGTAAACCCATCATGCGAAGACGCTGAAGTAAATCAGTGGGTGAGATCGCGGAATGTCCACCTGCATGGGATTTGTAGCAGAGGCGAGGGATCGATACAATGGATGCGGAATGGAACTATACGGCGCCGACGAATCCCGTTCGTTATGCATGACAGCAGAGGTAGAGACCGATGAGCGAGAATAAGGAACCCTTTGAAGGGGGCGAAGCGCCCTGCCGCGAGAGCGCGATCCCGGAAGGATCGGTAGAAGCGGGGGGACAGGCGGGCGAGGAATCGACCCGCCGGCATGAAGCCGGAGCCCCCGATCCCTTCGGTTCTGCCGGAGCGGGTCCGGGAGGCAGAGGCATCACGATGGAAGAGTTGAACGACGTACTCGGCCAGGTGCCCCCGGAGATGCTCGCCCCGGACCTCCCGATGCTGCTCGCTTCCATGGCGGCCATGCTGGAGGAGCAATCGTGGAGGCATCTGGGTCTCGTCGCCAACCCCGTCACTGGCAAAGTCGAGAAGGACCTGCAAAAAGCCAGGATCGCCATTGATATCGTGGCGTACGTCACGTCGCAGGTGTCGCCGCTTATGGGCGAGGCCCAGCGCCGCGATCTTCAAAATCGCGTGGCGACGCTCCAAATGAATTTCGTTGAACAGAGTAACCGCGACTGACCCCTGGTTTACTGATTCGATAAACGTTTATGAATGTGTAAATCTTTCGGTTGTTCGGAGCCGTGACACAATCAGTTCCGACTCTTCTTTTATCGGACCGCCTCTCAGTCCATTGAATCTCGCCTGTCACATTCGTCCCTGGGGGGAAGACTTCCAGGTCGCCTGGGAGGAAGCCCGTCAGGCGGGTTTTACCGCCGTCGAGTCGTACTGCCTCTCGCAATGGTTCCCAAAGCCCGAAGCCTTCCGCGAGATGCTGGGGGAGGCCGGAGTCACGCTGGCGGCGATGGAATACGGCGGCGAGTGGGTGAACCCGGAACGGGCGGCGGGGGAACGAGACGGCGCGGAACGGCTGGCCCGGTTCCTCGCCGATATCGGGGCTCCGGTCATGGTCGTCAGCGGGGGCCGACGTCCCCCGAAAGGCGCATCCCTGGACCGCTACGATGCTCTGTCCAACGTTATGAACGAGCTGGGAGGCTTCTGCCGGGACCTCGGCGTGCGCCTTTGCTTTCACCCCAGAGAAGGCACCCTCATCGAATACCGCGACCAGATCGGGCTGCTCATGGAGGCCACCGACCCGGAACAGGTGTCCCTCTGCCTGGATACGGGCGAGCTCGCGCGTACCGGCAGTGATCCCATCGAGGTGCTTCAGGCGTATGGCCCTCGGGTGGGTCACATCCACCTCAAAGACCTGGACTGGAGCACATCCGCCCCGGTCGTACCGGGGAAAGGCGCATTGAATCTCGTCGGCGTTCTGGAGGAGTTGCAAAACCGCCAGTACGGAGGCTGGGTCACCGTTGAGCTCGACCGCTCCCTACATCCGCTGGAGGATGCCCGCGCCGCACGGGAGTGCCTGGCCCAGCAAGGACTTGCAAAGTAAATAACTGTGTTTACTGCTATTGAGCGGAATTTATGGATTTACAAATAGTAAATAAGCTAAATACCCATGAGTCACCTTCCCCGGATAAGGCGGCGAGAGAGTTTCTTGAAGAGAAAGGGCTGTCGCTGGAGGAGTTGAAAGCGAAAGCCTTGCGTGTAAGCCGCATCCTGGACGACTTTTACGGTCGCCCGCTCTGGTACGAGCGCCGGGATCCCCTCTCGGAACTGGTCCTCACCTTTCTCTCCCAGGCGACGAGCGACACGAACTCCCACCGCGCCTTCGAATCCCTCCGGTCACGGTTTCCCGACTGGGCGGAGGTGGCCGAAGCGCCGACCGAAGCCGTCGTGGACGCCATCCGCTCCGGGGGACTCGCCAATCAGAAAGCGCCCCGCATTCAGGCCGTCCTCCGAGAGATCCATTCGACCGAAGGCGAGTACTCCCTCGACCGGCTCCATGGCTTCTCGACCGAAGATGCCGTCGTCTACCTCAAACAGTTTCACGGCGTCGGCCCCAAGACTCTGGCGTGCGTCCTCCTGTTCAGCATGGGACGGCCCGTCTTGCCCGTGGATACTCACGTTCATCGCGTGACCACCCGGCTCCGTTTAGTGCCGCCCCGCACCTCCGCCGACCGCGCTCACTCTCTGTTGCAAACCCTCATCCCGCCCTACGAGACGTACGCCTTTCACGTCCGCTTCATCCGTCATGGACGGCGCATCTGTCATTCCCAGAAACCGGAGTGCCCCGTCTGTCCCCTGCTGGAAGAATGCCCCGAAGGCCAGCGCCGCCTCGGCCTCAGCTTTGATGAGGAGGAATCGGCGAAGGGGATTAATTCAAAACTCAAAACTCATAACTGAAGATGACGCCGAGCGCGTTCATCCGGTCGCGGGCCAGCATTTCATAGGCGTCAGGCGCTTCGGTGACGGGGTACCGGTGCGTGACGAGATCGTTCACGCGCATCTGCCCTCGCTGTAGATAGGTGAAGAACAGGGACACCATGTTCGCCTGGGTCCACCGGTTCTCGTCCGTTTCCTCCCGCGTGGCGTGTACGTCGTGCGCGCCGTGGATCTGCAGCCCGCGCGTGATCACGTCCGAGGTGAGGCACTGCCCGCCAGGGTCTCCCGCATCGCCGAGCAGGATCAGTTTCCCGAACCGGCGGGGCAGGGTGAGGGCGTGGCGGAACACCACGGGATGGCCTGTCACGTCGTAAACCACGTCCGCCAGCCGTCCGCCGGTGATCTCCAGGACTGCCTCCTTCGCGTCGGCGGCGGGGAGGGCGAGCGTGTGCGTCGCGCCGTGGGAGGCGGCATGGCGAAGACGGGACTCGGCGGGATCGACGGCGATGACCTCCGACGCGCCCATCAGGCGAGCGTACTGCACCGCGAGCTGCCCGATCAGTCCCATCCCGATGATCACGACGATGTCGCCCATCTCCTGACGGGCGCGCCGCGCGCCCACCTGCACGATCTTCGCGAGGCCGAGCCACGCCGCCTCTTCATCGGATACGCCCTCCGGCACGGGCAGCACGCTCGATGCATTCACGGCGGAGTAACGGCGGTGGGGGACCCGCAACGCCACCCGGTCCCCCTCCTTCAACGCGGTGACACCCTCGCCTCGCTCCACCACGCGCCCCGCCATGCCGTAGCCCGGAGGGAAGGGGTACTTGACCCAGTTGTCCCAGTGGGTGCCGGGAGCGAAGTTGCGCTGGAGGCAGATCATCTCGGTGCCGGTGCTGATGAGGCTGCACGCGGCCTCCACCCGCACCTGCCCGGCCTTAAGGGGCGGCATCGGCTCGTCTCGGACCTCCACCTGGTCCTTGCCGGTGAAGTAGATCGCTGGATTGTTCAATCGGGTCTCCTGTTCGAGGGGTGCCTGGCGAATGAATTCGCGGCAACAAAAGCACGAAGTCCCCCTACGGGGACTTCATCCCCAGATTCTCCGTGAAGCGGTTGGGGCTGAAGTCGGCGCAGCGGTTGGGGCTGAAGTCGGCGCAGGCCGACTTTGCGTCGTTGTTGCCCGCGACTTGAGTCGCCGGGCTTACCTGGGCGGTTGACGGCGGCGGCTCGGAAACGCGACACTAAAGGTAAGATGAACTCACCGCTGACGACTGAATTCTTGAATCCACCGGCAGAAACTGAAGGGGAATCCCTAACTCCGCCGATGGCCTGTTCCGCATCTCCCCCACCGCTTCCTCTCGATACCCTGATCCCCGGTGATAATCGGGCCGTCCTCGCGGGACTTCCCGAAAAGTCGGTGGACCTCGTCTTCGCCGACCCGCCCTACAACCTCCAGCTCCGGCAGGACCTCTACCGGCCCGACATGTCGCCCGTGAACGGGGTCGAGGACGCGTGGGACTCCTTCTCCTCCTTCGAGGAGTACGACGCCTTCACGCGGGACTGGCTGCTCGGCTGCCGCCGCGTGATGAAGGAGACCGCGACCCTCTGGGTCATCGGGACCTACCACAATATCCATCGCGTCGGCGCGCTCATGATGGACCTCGGCTTCTGGATCCTGAACGAGATCGTCTGGATCAAAAGCAATCCCATGCCGAACTTCCGGGGCGTGCGCTTCACCAACGCCCACGAAACGCTGCTCTGGGCGAAGAAGTCGGCGGACCAGAAGCGGTACACCTTCAACTACCGGCAGATGAAAGCCTGGAACGACGGCAAGCAGATGCGGAGCGACTGGACGATCCCGATCTGCAGCGGAGGGGAGCGGCTGCGCGTCAACGGCAGCAAGATCCACTCCACCCAGAAGCCGGAGGCGCTGCTGGAGCGGGTGATCCTCGCCTCCACCCGCCCCGGCGACCTCGTACTGGACCCGTTCTTCGGCTCGGGCACGACGGGGGCCGTCGCGAAGCGGCTGGGTCGGCACTGGATCGGCATCGAGCGGGACGAAGCCTACCTCCGGGCCGCAAGAGAGCGCATCGCAAAGGTGGAGCGGGCTCCCGCCACCGAAGCGCCGGTCGTCGAGGAGCAACGCCGCCTGCCGCGAGTCCCGTTTGCCGCCCTCGTGGAGAGCCGGCTGATCGATCCGGGCACGACGCTCCACTTCAACCGCTCGGAGGAGGTCACGGCGACGGTGCTGGACGGGGGGCGGGTCCGCTTCGGGGAGTTCACCGGTTCCATCCACCAGGCCGGGGCTCGAGCCGGGAACACGCCGGGCTGCAACGGCTGGGAACACTGGTTCAAAAAGGACGCGGACACGGGGGATTGGGTGTCGATTGACCGGTTCCGGTCGGAGTTCCGGGAGCGGATGGCGGACGCAACCGGCTCCGATCCGGCATCACGAGAGGCCCCAGTTCCGGGTGGCGAGTGACAGGCCGGAGGGGGAATCGGGGTCTGAAGTGGCGACGAGCGCCCGCGCCTCCTCCCACCGTCCGGTGAAGATGGGGAACCCAGGTTCCCCGAGCACCAGCAGCGCGGTCGAGAGGCCGTCGGTCTCCATAGCCGAAGGGAGCGAAACGGCGGCCAGCGTGGCCCCCTGGACGGGTTCGCCTTTCCGGGGGTCCATGACGTGCCCGAACACCTTCCCGTCGATCTCGAACGCTTTGCCATGCGGAGCGGAGACGGACAGGGAGGT
>JAHWJO010000271.1 GCA_019348365.1 Armatimonadota bacterium
CATACTTTTGGATATCATCGGATGCTTTCGGTCGAAGAAAGTCACAGGGTCAACGTGTTGACTGAACCGTTTTCGTTGTCCATTCATCAAACGGTAAAAAATAGATGATTACCGTAAGAGTTTACCGTTCCTCCATTGATCAACGTCCCCACCGCTCTTTAAGAGGAGAAAAAGGCGGAAACGGCGCGTGCGGCTCGGTCTGATACCAGTAGGCGACGCTGGCGATGTCGTCGGTCAGCGGCTCGAACTTGCCGTGCGGCCACCACCCCAACGCCTGCACGGTCGCCCGCAGATCTTCCCGAAAGCCGATCCCGTCCAGCACATGCCAGCGATACAGGCTGAAGCGGCGCGGCCCCTGCCGGTCGTCCACGCGCGCCAGCGGCAGGCCCAGAAACGGCGTGCTGAACTCCTGTTCCACCGGTTCCTTGCTTGGATTCTTGTAGAAGCACCACGCGCCGCCGAAGTAGTCTTCCGTCCCGTTGTCGGCCAGCGTGGGGAATTCGCCGTCGCCGTCGAGGTAAAACTTGACCTCGCCTTCTCCCCACCAGCCGCGCGAGAAGGCCGACCAGGCGAGATAGGTCCCCACATAAAGCCCCCGGCCCGTCACCCCGTCCAGGATGACGTGCTCGGGATGATCTCTTTGTGTCTGAGTGCGCCTCCATTGGGCATGGAAGTAGGCGGCCTCGTCCGGCACGTCGTGGAGCCGGTAGAGGACGCGATACGCCACGATGTTGGCGTCCACGGGCCCTTCGTTCTCCAGCGTGATGCGCGCGTGCTTGCGGAAGGGCATCTGCCAGTAGCAGTTACAGCCGCGGTAAGGTCCCACCGTGACCGGGAGCGAGTTGACGAGGTGCGGGGCGGCGTCATGTCCCATCGCGAAGAAGTCGCCGAGGGGAGTTTCGACCGAGGGGGCCGTCTCGTCATCCCAATAGAAGCGCAGAACGAGCGAGCGGTACTCGGGAAGATCGCTGGTGATGAAGAACTGGTGGATGCACCCCGACCCGTCGATCTCAGCCAGCGTCACGGTCTCCCCGGCCTTGACTTTGATGAAGGGGCGGACCTTCCAGCCGCGGCCCAGGTCCGTCGCGGCACCGGAGTGGACGAGATTCGGGTCCTGCGGGTCCGGGTCCCAGACGCACGCGCCGCCCTTTTCACCCGTCGGGTTCTCCGCGGAGATCTGGCGGGTGACGGCTCCGGCTCCATAAGGCAACAGGCCCAAACTGCCCGAACCCTGAATAGAGGGATGCATACGATCTCCTTACGTTTACCTGACCGTGCCAGGCAAAGCTCTTCGATGACCGGAACGGCTCCCCGGCCCCTCTTCAGCCTGCTTGTCGGGGACGAGCCGCAGGATCTGGTCGTAGGCGGGCCGGGGCGTTCCTTCCGGGGGATCGTGCTGAGACGTAGAAAAGTAGATCGTGCCGTCAGGAGCTTCGGCGACTTCGCGGATGCGCCCGTATCTTTTCTCAAGGAGCCGCTCCTGACGCACGACGCGCCTGCCGTCCAGCACGACCCGCAGGATGGACTCGCCGCGCAGGCAGCCGACAAAGAGGTTTCCACGGAACTGGGGGAAAGCCGAACCCCGATAAAACATGCCGCTCGCCGGGGCGATCGACGGGGTGTACTCCAGAAGCGGGGAGTCCATCCCTGGACGCGATACCCGGTGGTGAGCCACCGGCCAGCCGTAGTTCCTGCCGCGCTCGACGATGTTGACCTCGTCGCCGCCGTTCGGCCCGTGCTCCGACTGGAACATTACACCGGTGCCGGGCTGCCAGTCCAGCCCCTGCGCGTTGCGATGGCCGTAGGACCAGATCTCCGGACGCGCCCCCGCCCGCCCGACGAAGGGATTGTCTTTCGGCACACTCCCGTCCTCGTTCAGGCGCAGCGTCTTTCCGGCGAGTGAATCCAGCCGCTGCGACAGTTCCGGGCGGTCGGCGTCCCCTGTGGTGACGTAGAGCTTGCCGTCCGGTCCGAACTTGATGCGACAGCCCGCGTGATTGCTGGCCGCCGGAATGTCTTCAAAGATGACGGTGCGGTCGGTGAGGCGGCCTTTTCGTTCATGGTAGCGCACCACGCGCACCCGCTGCCCGGCCCCATCCCGATACGCATACGCAAGATACAGCCGGTGGTTCTTCTTGAACTGCGGGTGCAGCGCCATGCCCATCAGGCCCAGCTTGAGCGTGGTATCCACGTCCGGAAGGGTCAGCAACGGTTGCTCGCGAAGCTTGCCCTTCTCCATCACGCGTACTCGGCCGGGCCTCTCGGTGAAGAAGATCCGTCCGTCGGGCGCAAAGACGATGGACCAGGGGACCCGAAGGTCCGTCGCCACCACCTCGACGCGGAACGCCGTGGCACTGTCCATTGCGGCTCGGCTAGTGCCCGCTCCCCTGCCACAGGCGGATCCGACGCCCATCAGGCAGCCCGTCACAACCATGGCGCAGGCCATGGGCATCCATAAATTTGTCATTCTGGCGCTCGCCCCCATCGCGGAATTTCGCCGCGAGAGAATATGGAGCTTTACCCGATGTGCAAGTTTTACCAGTAGTCCAAGAGAGGAGTAAGTTAGTAAGGGCAAGGTAGGAAAGTATCCAAGTCCATTGTCTCGAAGGAGAACGTGACGAACGATCTATCTTGGGAGGAAACAATAGACTTGGATATTTTTATTATAACCATCTTTGATCGACTAGAAGATACGATCCCCTTGGCCCTGGCGGGACAACCCCTGCGGAAGCGAGGACCTGTCCCCACACTCACCGACAGCGAGGTGCTGACGATGGAGAGTGTGGGAGCCTTCCTGGGCCTGGAAGAAGAGACGGCGATCTACGCCTACTTCCGCCGACACTATTCTCACTTCTTTCCCGGTCTGAAACGAGTGCACCGCTCCACCTTCGTGCGACAGATGGCGAACCTCTGGAAACTCAAGGAGCTCGTCTGGCAGTCCCTCCTGGAGGGTCAGGCGCCCCGGTCCGGCTACATCATCGTTGACAGCCCGCCGGTTCCGGTCTGCCGGTTCGCTCGTGCGCCCCGCTGTGTGCGGTTCCGAGGAGAAGCCGCGTTCGGTCACGACGGGTGGACGATCATGTCTTCTACGGCTTCCGTCTCCACGCGCTGATCGATCCGGAGGGACGGATCCGGTGCATCGATCTCACGCCGGCCCACGCCGACGAGAAAGACGCCCTGGAGGATAGGATCGAAGGCCGAACCGGGCGGGTGTTAGGAGATCGGAACTTCTGGAGTCCGGATCGGCAGGCGCACTGGCGGGAGAACGGGGTGGAGGTGATCGCGCCGTTCAAGCACAAGAGCCGGGATCCGAACCCTCGATGGAGTGCCCTCTTGAGCAAGCTGAGGGTTCGGATCGAGACGGTCTACCGTCAGTTTACCGAACGGTTCAAGGTCGAAGCGATCAAGGCGAGGGACACCTGGTACTTGGCGAGCTGCTTGCTTCGATGTGTCCTCAGTCACACCCTCTCCCTCCTGATATACCGGGAAAACGGTGGAAAAGACCTACAGCTCGCTCATCTCCTTTCCTCCTGAAACTTGCACATCGTTCTTACAGAAGGGTAGATCACTATAGAACTGCAGAACTGCCTTAAACCCCGTGTTCTCAATGAGATCATTCAATAAGCTCCCGCCCCTATAACCATCCGATCTTAATGTTTCCTCTATTTCAACGGAGGGGTAAAGACTGACCGTGGAACAACCTGTCTCAAACCAAGAACGGGAGAGAAAAGATGAGCATGGAAACGGGAGACATGGAGCCCGGTGATCGGCTCAAGACCGTCGCCATCGGAGCGGTCAGCAACGCTAAAATCCAGTCCTCAGACGAGGGCGGTGAAAAACCGACCCCGACTCTGCTGGACGGGCAGACCGTCGAGGCCCTCACCGCCGACTGGCCCAAGATGTCCAAGAGCGCGGCCAACGAGGTCATTAAGAAGTACGGCCTGCCGAACGAAGGGATGCCCAGCCGCCTCATCTGGTACAACACCGGGCCGTGGAAGCGCACCATCGTCAACCGCGATGAAATCCCCCACAACTTCCCGCAGCCCCACTCGGATGTGCTGGAGCAGTTTATCGATTATCAGGTGCCGCCGGAGAGGGTCAGCGATCTGGCGCGCTTCGATGGCAGTGTCATCGTGGAGCGCACCAAGGGGGAGGTGTCGGCGCGTTGCGATATGGAAGCGGCGAACATCCTCGCCATCAACCTGATGCACGAGATCGTGACCGGGAAGCGAACGGTTGAGGAAGCACGGGAGTTCTACTCGGAGACCTCCGCCGCCTATGTGATGAACCGACCCGCGCCTTACGCCGAGGCGTTCCAGTTCCCGCTCCCCCAGGGAGACACAACGGACGCGGATGAGACCATCATCATGGGCGACATGGTGAAGCAGGGGGTGGAGAAGGTGAAGGACATCTTTCGTTAACCCGGAGTTTCCCGGAGACATTGAACGGTGACTTGAAGGTACATTTCCCTATGACGGATCCAAATTACGAAGCACTGGTGACGGGCGACACCTACCTGCCGAAGGAAGAGGCCGGAACCTCATTCCCGCCCGACCGGACGGCCCTGCTGGTGATCGACCCGGTGAACGACTTCCTCTCCGAGGGGGGAGCTGCATGGGAGATGACCCAGACGACGGTGAAGATGGTGGATGTCGTCAGCCATTTGAAGTGGGCGATTGAGGGCGCACGGACGCTCGGCATCCCCGTCCTGTTCGGCCCGATGGCGTACACGGAGGAGGACTACGCGGACGAGCAGCTGCAGCGGAAGAGCGGCATCAATCGGCTGATGTTCGAGAAGAAGATGTTTCTGGCGGGCAGCTGGGGGGCGGACTTCCACCCCGACTTGCAGCCCCGCGAGGGCGACACGGTGCTCCTGCCGCACAAGAGCTGCGACGTATTCCGCACCGATCTCCCCGAACACCTCCAGCGGAGGAGGATCACCCACCTCGTCATCGCCGGGATGACCGCCAACCTCTGCTGCGAATCCACCGGGCGGCACGCGATGGAAGAGGGGTATGACGTGACGTTCCTCTCCGACGCCATCGGCGCGGCCACCGTCCCAGAATACGAAGCGTCGATCCACCTGAACTTCCCGCTGATCGCCAACGCCGTCCTCACCGTGGACGAGTTCTTAGCCGCTGTTCAAAGCTCGACTTCGGATTCGATTGACGTGCAGCCGGGGGATACGGTGCGCGGTTCCGACCACGGGGAGATCGGCACGGTGGCTGAGGTCGCTGAAGCGACGGAGGAGACGGAAAGCTATCTGCTCGTTCGGCGCGGGCTGATCCTCAAATCCGACACCTTCATCCCGCTGGATGCGGTGGTCAAGCGCAGTGGCACGGACGTCTTCATCAACATCCCGAAGCTGATCTTCGCAGAGATGCCCTGGGGTGAGCCCCCGACGCGAACGGATCGGCGGGCGAAGCACGGCCCACCTGCTATGGAGGTGGGCAATCTTTACGGCTCGCGCTCTCCTTCCATCCAGGACTGACCTACGGAAAACGCTACTCGACCGGTGTGGCGGGAGGGATCGAGCCGGCCTCTCCAAGAAGTCTAACTGATCAAGCACCCGTGCCGTGGTCAAAATGGGGTGGATGAGAACCTCTAGCGAAACCTTGGGCCATCGCCTGTCCACCCAACGCCGTCTCAAAAACGAACGTTTTAGAGATTACAAAGTATCGGCTCTGTGTCATTTTGTGTTGCAGCAGGCGGGCCTACGGAGGCTGGAGCACAAAATGACACAGAGCCAAATTATGAACTCCATTTACATCATTCGGCGGAGGAGCTCGAATACTCCAAACGGGCGCTACGCCCCTGCTCGTGGCTACAGGGGCGCGGGAGCTCCCACTCGGTGCCTGGATATGTTCATCTGCATGTGACGAGAGCCCATCCATGAATGAAAATGGTCTCATCCATTCCGCCAAACGGCAGATTTTACTGCATCCTCATTGATGCCGGGGAACAATTCTTCTTTAAGTTCTCAGGCCATTCTAACCAGATAGTGGGAAAGTTATGTCCCACCTCTTCAATGCGGTCCAGGTCCGAATGGTGACAAGGCCCAGCGATAATGAAGGGGAAACTTGACGCTCTCAAACGGGCCGCCGTGGATACCTAAAGGGCGGCTCCATTGCTTTAGCTCAACGAATCGCAACATGAGGAGTCCCAATGACGAAGCTCGAAATGATCGAAACCGTCCTGTCCGCAAAGGCGGCCAAAGGCGCGACGTGGACCGAGATCGCAAACGCCGCAGGTCTGTCCGAGGTTTTCACGACCTCCGCCTGCCTGGGTGAAAACGCGTTGGGGAAAGAGGAGGCGGAGAAGGTGTGCGCGCTTCTGGGATTGGATTCCCCCATCGCCGAAGCGCTCACCCGGCCTGCCCTCAAGGGCGAGGAGTCGATGACCGTCCCCAAAGAACCGCTCCAATATCGGTTCCAGGAGATCATCTATGTCTACGGGCGGACGATGAAAGAGCTGATCGAGGAAAAGTTCGGGCCAGGGATTATGAGCGCCATCGATTTCACCATGGACATCGATAAACAGGAGGATCCGAAAGGAGACCGTGTGGTGATCACGATGAACGGCAAATTCCTGGCTTACAAG